>NZ_JBHVYI010000092.1:0-31955 GCF_042880975.1 Streptomyces sp. NPDC058289 | reverse complement strand
CGCCTCACCAGCGAGAACACCATCTCCTGGCGCGACCCGAAGAAGACCACAGAACATGTGATTCCGGGATGAAACATCGGACGAAAACGACCTCTTAGAGGGCGTTTCATCCTGTTGTTTCATCCCGGATTGCCGGGCTGAGGGTGGTTCATGCGCCGCGCCAGCTGGGGGTGGATTCGGCGGTGAGTCTGCGGGTCATGAGGTTGATCATGGCTTAGGAGCGGTGTGAGTGTGCTTCGTAGTCGCGGGCCAGACGGCGGTGATTCATGAGCCAGCCCAGGGTTCGCTCGACGGTCCACCGGAGGGGCAGGACGGTGAATCCCCTGGTGGTGGTGTCGCGGCGGACGATGTGCATGTCGATGCCGAGGGTTGCGGCGTATTCGACGAGGTGTTGGCGGTAGCCGCTGTCGACCCAGGTCTTGCGGACGGTGGGATGGTCGGCGGCGACTCGCTCGATGAGGGTCTGGCCGGCGATGGAGTCCTGCACGCTGGCGGCAGTGACCAGCACCGTCAGGAGAAGGCCGACGGTATCGATGACGATGCTCCGCTTGCGACCGACGATCTTCTTCCCGGCATCGATGCCCTGCTCGCAGGCGGGGACGTTGGTCGAGGTTTTGATGCTCTGGGAGTCGATGACACACGCCGTCGGCTCCTCCTCGCGGCCTTCCTGCCTGCGGACTTGCCGACGTAGGAGGGTGTTGAGCTGGTCGAAGACACCTTCTTCCTGCCAGCGGGCGAAGTAGGCGTAGACGGTGTTCCAGTGCGGGTAGTCGTGCGGCAGGTAGCGCCAGGAGATCCCGGTCCGGTTCACGTAGAGGACTGCGTCCACCAGGCTGCGCAGGTCGTGGTCGGGTGGCCGGCCGATGTCCAGGCCGCGGCCGCGGCGCTCGGACCGCCACGCGGTCAGGACCGGCTCGACCAACTCCCACCGGGCATCGGACAGATCGCTCGGGTATCGACGGCGTTCAGGCATGATTCCGAGCTACCCACCCACGGCCTGGCGGGTCCGGGCGCAGAGATACCGGCGCCCGAAGCACACGGCGCACAACGCGGCGTCTTGGGATGAAACAGGAGCAGCTAGGCCAACACGGCGGCGGAATCACGACTCACGCACCACCACTCACGCCAGCCTCAACAGCCCCAGAGTAAGCGAAGCCCAGACCGGCATATAACCACGCAGATCTGGGCTAAACGCCCCCTTAAAGGGCGTTTTGTTCTGACGGGGGCGTTTGGTAAGTCGCGTGGTAGCCATCACGGAAGAGCGGTCAGAACCCCCGTTGGCCCCGAGGGACAACTAGAACGCTAATCACGGACAGCGGTGACCTGCGGAAATACCACAGGGCTGATATGGACGGTCCGTGCTCAGTAAGGCGACGGCTGAGGCGCCGCCGCCGGTCAGGGCGTCGGGGAGGCCTCCGTGAGTGACATCCAGTCTCGGACCGCGTCCTGGTGTGAACCGTTCACCGTGCTCGTGGCCACTGCCTTGGCTTGCTCGATGGAGCATGGCGCTCCTGCGCGGGTGAGCAGGACCAGTGGCCACCCTGGTCCCGTGCAGACTGGCTCGCCATCGAAGGGCGTCCACTCCCAGGGGCCGTCGAACCGCCATGCCCGGCCAGTGGCGTCGGCGACCTCGTCACCCAGGTCGAGGTGGGCGTACGGCCGCATCAACAGTTCGAAGCCGAAGGGGATCCCGTCGTCGGGATGCATGGTGTATCCCGAGCCGTCGAGATGGCTCCCATCCGGATACTCCCGGTAGGACACGCCGCGGCGCAGCAGCGCCACCGTCTGTCGCGGGCGGGGCAACCAGCCCGTCTCAAGGGGCGGGTCATGGTGATCTACGGCCGTCACGTGGACCACGGTCGGTGGCACTCCAACCCGACAGACGTCTCCTGCCTTCAGATGTTGGGGCGGCGGTTCGGTACGGAACAGTTCCGCCTGCACGTCAGGCGCGACGTACTCGCCAGTCTCCACGCCCAAGGCAACGACGCCGTTCCAGTGGAAGAAGTCGCTGTCGCTGTCAATTTCCCACCACGGCCAGCGCACGGACACATAGTCCCAGGTCACGCCCTGCTCAACTCTGGCCGGCGTGAAGGGACAGGCGACCGACAACACGTCGCCGACCCGGAAATCACGCGCATCCGCATCCATCATCGGGCCAGGGTAGAGGGGGCCTCCTCGCGTTCCAACGGGGCCTACCCACCGGGCCGACCCGGGCGTGGTGCCAAGCACGATGGGCACAGGGGCCAACTAGATCGCCTAGTCCGCTGGCCTGCGGAAATGTCACAGAGGGCTGATGGCGTGACGCTGCACTGCCAATGCTCCGGTCACTCAGCAGGCGTCGCCCGTCGGACTTGCCCGTTCCTCGGAGCCGACTACTGGGCGACTGATGTCGTGCCGATGGCACGGCGGAATCTTGCCCACAGTGAGGCCGGCAAGGTGACGGCGGAAACCGTGGCAGGTGAGCCGGTCTCCGGTGATGTGACGATCCGCTCTGCCCGAAAATCATGAGCATCGCCGCGGAACGCGACGGCGTCCTCGCCGATCCCGACTGCTGTCACGAGGGTGTCCAGGGCCGTGTCGGCCCGCTCGTGCGGCTGGGTGAGCCAGACGTACGAGACGCCGAGTGGATTGCCGTCGTGCCTGCTGATCGCGAATCTGAAACCCTCCAGCCGGAACAGAACGACGTCCAGTTCGTCGAGCCCGTCCCACGACCGCTCCACGTGCAGACGTAGCCGCTGAGCAATGGGCTGTACCGGCAGCGCCAGCGCTCCGATCATCTGGAACAGCGGAGCGGAGTGCTCCCAGACGCTGTACTGGTTGGCGGGGTTCTTGCCGGTGTAGTAGGGCGGTTGCGTCGCCGGCTGCCAGTCCGGCTCAGGACCCGGGACCTCGATCTTTGTCACAGCAACTCCTCCCCAGGGCCTCTGGCCAACTGGTGATCAACCTACCCTCACCAGGCCGACCGGGTTGTGCGGCGCTGGTCAGGCCCGGCCGCGGTGGCTGGACTGTCCATTGGATTTGGTTGCGGACGAGGCTCTCAAGACGTCGAGGGCGCGGTCCCGGCATCGTTCACCAGTCCCGGCCAGCGGTCAGCTCCTCCGAATCCGCATCTGTGAACCCGTACGCCGACGCGACGAAACAAAACTCGTCACAGATCACTCCCGTGCAGCCGTCTCGATCCCGCTTCCGGCCGCCACGAACTCCCTGTCCAGCAGGTTGAACTCTTCCGTCGCAGCCTGGGTGAGCGCATACAGGGTCCCCAGATCGGACGGCTTCTCGGTCTCAATTCGTTCGCACAGCCGTAGCAGTATCGCCTTCCCTTGGTCGACTACGCGATCTGGAAAATATGAGTCGTCGTACATCTGCCGCAGGAACGTGTGTCCCGCTACCTGCTGGGTTGCGACCGGCATGGCGCTTTCCTACCTCCGCGAAGACCTGACGTGCCGATCATGCACTGCACCACTGACAACGACGCCCGCTGTGGACGCCAGACCCCACGCGACCGGAACTTTCACAAAAGGCCCTATCGGCCGACGGTGCTCCAGTCGGTGGGGGCGGGCGATACCGAGCGGTCCGCAGCGTGCTCGCGGAGGCGCCGGGTCAGTTCCGGGAGATCGTACGCAGGGAAGCTCACCTGGAGCAGCTGCAGGCGAAACCGCGATGTCAGCTCCTCCTTGAACATCGCCGCGTCCATCGGCTTGACCGTCACGTCCCACGCGTCCGGAGCCGCCCAGTGCGTCATCCGTACGTAGAACGCGTCCCGCGGGCCAGCATTCGCCACGGCCGAGAGGAAGGCGAGGCCGCTGTCGACCGGGAAGTCGACGAGTATCCGGCCGCGCCTGGACTTCACCCACTCCGCCATGTGCGGCAGCTTCTCCGGCCAGTCCGCGTTGCTCTCGCCCACGTCCTGGCAGCAGGTGAAGGTGTCGAACCCGCACTCCCACGTCGCCTGGATTGTGGGTGCGAGCTGTTCGTCGATCTGTGCGTGCCGGTCGCCCACCTGCACGAGAACAGTGGGGTGGGTGCCTTCGTAAGACGTCATCGGGCGAGCATAAAAGCGGGGTATGACAACCCTCAGCCCATGCTTGTGTTGACAGTCCCTCAAAAGACCCGTTCTCGCGCGACCTCGACGCGACTTCATGCTCAGCCTCAGTCTCCTCCGGCGGAGCGCCGGCGTTTTCAGTTGAGCAGGGGATTGCCCCGGAGGTTCCCTTCCCCGCACGGCCAGGGGCCCTCTGCCAGAGGGCCGAGCGGTGTACGGAAAACCAGGACCTCGTTGTCCAGGGAGACAACGACGTTGCCGGCGTTCAGAAGTAGCGCACGACCGATGACTGATCGGCTGTCGTCCATGGCGAACAGCTCGTGGGCGGCGAGGTCCGTGCCCACTGCGAGTAGCTTGCCGTCGCGCCAGAACACCGTGGTTCCCTCGCAGTCCATCGCGGGGTCGGACGTGTAGTAACCGGTCAGCGCTGGCCCGTCCACGAGGGTGTTGTCCGCTGCGAGCCGCCGGAAGCGTGATCGCGAGGGCAGGCGGTTTTCGAGCTCGGGGCCGCTGGCGCTGCCGTTCTTGTCAACGAGCATGGCCCCGTGGCTGGCCCAGCGCGCGCTTTCGGTGCCGTCGCGGCCGAAGTGGCCGGTTGTGAACGCGCCGTAGCCCTGGGATCCGATCAGGAACTGGCCAGGGCCAGCTATCGCCTTTCGGCCTGTGGGAGCGGGAGAGGTGGCCGAGATGGTCTCTCCGCTGTTCAGGTCGAGGAAGAACGTCCGTCCGATACCGCCCCGTGTGTCGGTGAAGGTGGCTGCGATCCGGTCGGCCGAGACGAGCAATGGCTCCCTGTGGTCCACGCCGATCTCCTCCGGGACCCAAGGAGTACGCGGCCGGAGCTCCCATCCATTGCGGACTCCCATGTCCACCACACCCGGGAACGACACCGCACCGAGCACGATGGGCGTGGACCAGAGGCACGCGCCTTCGCGCGTGTACCGGGCCACGCGAGGTTCCGGTGCAGACGTGGTCCGGCTTCGTTGCCCACGGACCAAGCCGGAGGCGCTGACCCAGGAAATGACGAACCCGTCGTTGAGGAGGACGAACGCCCCGATCTCCTCCTCGGGCCGGCACTCCGGGCGGGCGGTGGCCCCTGCGTCGTCGAGACGCTGCGCTGCTTCCGCGCGCACGCCAGCGTCAGGCATACAAAGGGGCACCTTTGGCCCGCTGCCTAGCGGGTGGCCCGACGGCGGGGTCAGGTAACGGCTCAGCGCATCCATCTGTGCCAGGTCCGCCAAGAGCGACACGGAGTCGAACGGCGAGTAGGGCACTCCATCATGGATCGCGAGCGCATAGTCCTCCCGCAGCAGGAGGCCGATCACCCGCCGGTAGTCCCACAGCCGCCCGCTGACCAGGGAAATCGTGAAGGCTTCCACCCATGACCGGGCCGTCGGTGCTTCCCCGACGACCGCGCCGAAGTCCTTGTCCTCACTGGTGAGTTTCTCACCGATGAGCGGAAAGAGGATCTCCTGCTGTCCGTTGGGGAAGCAGCCCCAGCTCAGCAGGCCGAGCGAGCACTCTGCGGCCGTGTGCAGGACGTCGCGCAGCTGCTCGTCGGGGGAGGTACCGGTGGCGATCCTGGCTGCCGCATGGTCGAGGAGTTCATCACGCATCTCGCGCAGGAGGCCCATGGACAGACTGCCGTACTGTATGGAATGCCACCGGCTGAAGGTACGCGGGCGTATGTCCTCAAGCGCCCGCGTCAGTCGCTCACCGTTGACGTCGCGGGGTGTCGCTTCCGGCACTGCGCCAGCCCTTCCATGGTCACGTGGTTTGGTCGTGGCACGCTATCAGCGGGGTCTGACTACCTGGCGCTGTCAGGGATCATCGTGGGAAGAATTGCCGGGTACGGCGGCACTCAGTTGGCCCTCCCTCTCGGGTCTTGTCGGCCAAACCGGCACACCTTCCTCGCACCTGACCGATCAAGGCAGCACCTGGAGAATCCGGGCACGACTGTGAAGACCAGCGAGGACAGCAGAAGATGGATACGGGCCGGTGGCAGCGTCGATCCATGAAAAGGAACATGTGCCAGCCCCAGACCGCTGGACCAAGACGTTCACCGACCCGCGCCTCTGCGCGGCCATCGTCGACCGCCTCACCTTCAACGGCACCATCATCGAGACCGGAACCGACTCCTACCGCCTCGCCAGCACGCGAGCACGCGCCGAAGCCGCGGCCAGCTAGCTCCCGCCAGGGCCGTCGGTCACCTCTCCAGCCTCAAGGGGAATTGGCCGACAGCCCATCAGCTCGAAGCGCGGTCCGCTAATCGTCGGGGGCGCAGGCTCTGGGTCAGGCACGGGCTGGCCGACGTCGGATGACCAATTTGGGCGGAAGTGTTCGACCAAGGCTGTGAAGTCGTTCCGCAGATACCGAGAATCGCACGGCATCAGCCGGATCTGTTGGCGGCTGTCAGCCCACCAGATCTTGAAATCGGCAACCGTGCCTTCCGCTGGCCAGTCCTCGATCTCGCTCGACAGCCACATGGAGTCGACAAACCCTCCGACGCTCAGGCCGATGCCCACGAAGATCCCGATCGCACCGGGCCGGGGAACCTTCACCACAGTGCCCTCGAAGACCTGCCCGAAGCGCAGGCCCCTCCGAATCCGAGCCCACTCGGCCTCTGTCACCACGAACAGATCATCGCACCTTCCCCCGTCCGCCTCAGCGACGCGGCACTGCCGTCACTTCTCGGGTTCTGGCTCAAGTTGTGTGATCCGTGCACTGTGTGTGCTCGCGCTAGCCGAGTGCATGAAGGATCAGCTGTACCTCTTGGCGCCATTCCGTCGCGTCGCTGCTGTCCACCCAGCCCTTGGCCAGCTCGGATTCGTCTCCAAGGACGCGGTGAAGTGCTAGGCGAGCCAGAGCACGCAA
The DNA here is from genome assembly GCF_042880975.1 of Streptomyces sp. NPDC058289. Classification (NCBI taxonomy): domain Bacteria; kingdom Bacillati; phylum Actinomycetota; class Actinomycetes; order Kitasatosporales; family Streptomycetaceae; genus Streptomyces; species Streptomyces sp. NPDC058289. Next base: position 25,039 of record NZ_JBHVYI010000092.1, on the reverse strand, counting down.
GGAGGCCGGCAGCTGAGGCAGCGGCTCGTCAGGCCGGTCCTCAGGGGAGATCGCTACCTTGCTGCCTGGGATCTGAGCAGCAACCAGTGCGGCAGCGGCAACTGCCTCTGCTTCGTCCCCACCGTCAATACGGGTGCCGGCTTCTGCGACTTTCCGTAGTGCTCCCTCAAGGGCACTGATGATCTGTTGGAAAGCAAGCCCCCCTGAGCCCGTCAGTGAAGTCGCCAGCGAGATCGCTATCGAATGGTCCGGTTCCCCACGTGCCCATGCTCGTCTCCTGGCAGTCGCTCGTTGCGCGGGGACAGCATTTCAGCAGGCGCTGACAACGTTCACAGAGCGAGGAGTACTCGCTTGCGAAGCAGGCGGAAGCCGGCGCAGCCGAACATCTGGCGCTTGAGCCGATCTGCCAGGTGGGTCCGAGCTCGGGGCACTCCTGGGGTACGCCCTGGCCGAAGCGGACAGGCGTCTATCGGTGACGTCCTCTGGGTGCGGCGTCCTCGCATACGCACAGGGCCGAGCCCGCCTTGTCGACGGCCTGCACCGGTCCCTGGACCGCCTGGGACAACGCCCAGGGACACCACTGTCCGCACACCCTGCGCTGGCGCCGAAGCGCTGACAGGTGAGGTTGATCAGCGGGCATCAGGGGAAGTCTCTGTCCTGCGGTCCGTCGGCTGGACGGGGCCCTGTGACGTAGGCAGCCGCTGTGCGAGAGCAGGGAAAACTTCCAGGGTGGGGTTGATGCATGGTGGAACGGCGCATGTCGGTCGCGACGCACTGGGGCAGTTTTATCGCGGTGGTCGATTCCGGCCGGTTGGTACGCATTGAGCCGACGAGCGATGACCCCGCGCCGTCGCCTATCGGCCCCGGAATGGTGACAGCCGCCGACGACAGCGCTCGCGTGTTGCGCCCCGCGGTGCGCAAGGGCTGGTTGAACGGCCTGCCGCGCGCCCACGACACGGCCAGAGGCGCGGACGCCTTCGTGGAGGTGAGCTGGGACGATGCGCTCACGCTGGTGAGCGATGAACTGCGTCGGGTGCGTTCACAGCACGGAGACAGCGCAGTGTTCGGCGGATCCTACGGATGGGCGAGTGCAGGTGCGTTCCACAACGCGCAGGGCCAACTCCACCGGTTCCTGGCGTTAGGCGGGGGATACACCGACTCGCGCAACACGTACAGCACTGCGGCTTTGGAAGTCATCCTCCCCCACGTGATCGGCGGGCATCCCTGGAGCTACCAGTCCCGGATGCCGATGTGGGACCAGATAGCCGAGAACTGCGAGCTCGTGGTGGCGTTCGGCGGGCTGGCCCTCAAGAACAGTCAGATCAACCCTGGTGGGCTGGCCAAACACCAGACGCAGGACCTGCAGCGCCGGTGCCGTGAGGCCGGGGTGCGGTTCGTGAACGTCAGTCCCATCCGCAGCGACGTCGTCGGGTTCCTTGACGCCGAGTGGCTGCCCGTCGTCCCCAACACCGACACCGCCGCGATGCTCGGCATCGCCCACACGATGCTGGTCAACGGCTGGCACGACGAGGACTTCCTCCGGCGGTGCTGCGTCGGCTTCGACCGCTTCGCCTCCTACCTGCTCGGCGAGCTCGACGGTGTCCCCAAGGACGCTGCCTGGGCAGCGGAGATCACGGGCATCAGCCGTGACGCGCTCACCGACCTCGCCCGCCGCCTTACGACCCAGCGTTCGCTCATCATGGTCAACTACGCGGTGCAACGGGCAGACCACGGCGAACAGCCGATCTGGATGTCCGTCGTGCTGGCCGCCATGGCGGGCTCGATGGGCCGGCCCGGCTGCGGCTGGGGCGCAGGTTACGCGACGATGGACGCGACCGGCGTTGCTCCGGGCCGCCCCTCGGTGGCGACGATACCGACGGTGTCCAACCCCGTTCCGGATTTCATCCCGGTCGCGAGGATCGCCGACACCCTGCTGCATCCGGGCAAGACCATCGACTACGACGGCCAGCGCCTCACCTTGCCCGAGCTTCGCCTCGTGTACTGGTGCGGAGGCAACCCGTTCCACCACCACCAGGACCTCCATCGGTTGACCCGTGCCTGGCAGAGGCCTGACACGGTGGTGGTTCACGAAGCCTGGTGGAACACCACGGCCAAGTTCGCGGACATCGTCCTGCCCGTCGCCACCGGACTGGAGCGAGACGACTTCGCCGCCGGATTCTCCGACCCCCACCTCGTCGCGATGCCGAAGGTCCGCGAGCCGGAGGGCGAGTCGCGCACCGACCACCAGATCTTCGCCGCCCTGGCCGCCCGGCTCGGATACGAGAAGGAGTTCACGCAGTCGCGTTCCGAGATCGAATGGGTCCGGCAACTTTACGAGCAGACAAGGGCCCAGCTCGGCGACGAGGCCGACTTGCCGAGTTTCGACGATTTCTGGCGCAGCTCCACCGCTGAGCTGCCGGCGCTGGTCGGACCGTTTCCCGGGAGCTTCGAGGCGCTCCGCTCGGACCCGCGGCGTTTCCCCCTGCCGACACCGTCGGGCAGGATCGAGATCTTCTCCGAGGAGATCGACTCGTTCAGCTACGACGACTGCGCCGGGCATCCGATGTGGTTCGAGCCAGTGGAGTGGCTTCACGCTGATCTGGCGGACCGATTCCCGCTGCATTTGATCTCGAATCAGCCCGCCTCGCGCCTGCACAGCCAGTACGACAACGGCGGCCACAGCCTCAGTTCAAAGATCCGTGGCCGTGAGCCCGTGACGCTCAATCCGTCGGACGCCGCGTCGCGCGGCATCGAAAAGGGCATGATCGTACGCGTCTACAACGACCGAGGCAGCTGCCTCGCGGGCGCAGTCCTGTCGGACGACCTCATGCCAGGCGTCGTACAACTGTCCACCGGAGCGTGGTGGGATCCGGTCCAACCGGGCCTGAGCGGAACGTTGGACCGCCATGGCAATCCGAACGTCCTCACGGCAGATCGGCCGTGCTCACGCCTGTCCCAGGGGCCGAGCGCTCTCAGTGCGCTGGTCGAGGTCGAGCTGTACAAGGATCCCCTTCCTGGTGTGCTCGCCTTTACACCACCAAACCTCGAACGTTGACACGAAGACTTCCTGCCTCGTTGGGCACGTTTCGATGTACGCCCACGTCAAGCGCGTAGCAGCCCGGTCAGACCGTCGAAAGCACCCATACTTGCCGTTTGCGCCTGCGTAACGGCATGAATACTGTGCGCATTCATGACTGCACTTCAAGACCTCAAGTACGGCCAGTGGTTCAGGGGCGCCGACGTCGACGGCGACGGATTCATCACCCAGCGGGACGTCCGCATGATGAACGAGCGTTACGTCGCAGCCCGCGGCACCGCGCCGGACTCCGCGACCGCCCGCCTGCTCACCGAGGGGATGGACGCCTTCTGGACGAACGTGATCGCCCCGATGGATCAGGACGGTGACGGCAAGGTCGACCTGCGGGAGATGACCGAAGGGTTCAGGCGGGTCCTGACCGACCCCGCCCTGTACCCGGAACAGATCGAGCCGGTCACCAACTGCTTCTTCGACCTCGTCGACCTCAACGGCGACGGCAAGATCGACCAGGCGGAGTTCCAGCAGATGTTCAACTCGGTCGCCGGCGTTCCCGGCGAGGACTGCGCCGCGGTCTTCGCCGCTTTGGACCGGGACGGCTCCGGTGCGCTGGACCGTGCCGAATTCCACCAGGCGGTCACGGAGTTCTTCTACGGCAACGACCCGGACGCTCCTGCCAACCACCTCTTCGGCAGGGTCGCCAGCTGACGGCCCCACACGCGGCCCGGGGACCGCATGCCCACACCACTGCTGGTGTGGGCATGCGGCGTGAAGACCTCATCGTGCGCGCCTCCCGGCCGTCGGCGGGGAGGACTGCTCCAAGGCTCCGTCATGGTGGGGCCCCGGCGGGTACAGATCTTCGTCGCCGCCTCGGCAATGCGGCCGGGCGGTCACGAGAAGCGTCAGAAATACTGCTGCACATGAATGATTTCCCACCCACCGGCACGTCCGGCAACCTCGGTCTGCCGCGACGACGGCTGGTCCCCATGACCGGCCGTGACCCTGAAGAGCACGGGCGGACCTCCTCGCCGCTGGAGCTGTTGTTCGACTTGACCTTCGTGGTCGCCGTCGGCACGGCGGCGTTCCAGTTCGCCGAGATGACCGCCCAGGGACATGTCGGCCAGGCAGTCATCGCGTTCGTACTGGCGATGTTCGCGATCAGCATCGCCTGGATCAGCTTCAGCTGGTTCGCCTCTGCCTTCGCCACCGACGACTGGCTCTACCGGGCCGTGACGATGCTGCAGATGATCGGCGTCGTCGTGTTCTCGCTCGGCCTGCCCGCGATGTTCCACTCCGTCGAGGAGGGCGGCCACCTCGAACTGCGTGCCATGGTTGTCGGCTACGTCGTGATGCGGATCGCGATGGTGCTCCAGTGGTGGCGCGCCGCCCGGCAATCCCCGTCGTTCCACGGCGTCGGCATGGCCAACATCCGCTGGACGGTAATCGTCCAGGCCGGGTGGATCGTCGTGGCCTTCGTGCACATGCCGATCAGCGCCGTCTTCGTCGCGTTCGGCATCCTGGGCGCCCTCGAACTCGTACTGCCGGTGCTGACGCAGGGCTCCGCAGGCGGCACACCCTGGCACCCGCACCACGTCGCCGAACGGTACGGACTCTTCGCGATCATCGTCCTCGGTGAGGGCGTCGTCGGTACGGTCGCCTCCTCCGGCGACCTCCTGGGTGGCGGAGACGGCACGCACTGGACCTGGAACGCCATCGCCGTCGTCATCGCCGGCGTGGGCCTTACCTTCGGCATGTGGTGGATGTACTTCCTGACACCGTTCGGCGACATCCTGGTACACCGCCGCAGCCGCGGATACCTCTTCGGCTACGGCCACATCCCCCTGTTCATCGGCGTCGCCGGAGCAGGCGCCGGGCTGCACGTGGCAGGCCTGTACATGGAACACCACGCCAAACTCTCCGGCACCGCCGTCGTCCTCGCCCTCGCCATCCCGGTCGGCCTCTACATGCTGATGATCTACCTCCTGCACACCCTGCTGCTGTCCACGGCCGACCGCTTCCACATCCTCCTGATCGCCCTCACCATCGCCGTACTCCTCACGGCCATCCTCCTGGCCGCCGTCGGCGTGGCCATCGCGGTATGCCTACTCGTGGTCATGCTCGCGCCATTCGTCACCGTCATCGGCTACGAAACCATCGGCCATCGCCACCAACAGCAGATGCTCGAAGAGCTCGGTACACAGTAGGCATCGGCGGGGCTCGGTCGGTTCACGTGACCGCTGGTACGAGCCGTCGGCGCGGCACGACCGTCCGAGCCCTACTCTCTGGCTTTGACAGTGACTGAGCTTCTTCGAGTTGGCCACCGATCGGGTGATTGCGACTGAGCGCTTCAGCGTCGAGTTGGCGGCTGCAGCGTCCGGTGCCAGCAGTTTGGTGAGCCGGGACAAGGGGCCACTCGAAGCTTGCCAGCCTGAACGCCAACCCGGCGGCAAGGCCGGTGAGCGACGATCAAGCTGTTGTCAGCCGCTGGTTCTAAGGTCGGCCCTATGACATCAGACCTGGTCCAGGACTCATGGACTCGCATCGACGCGTGGCTGCGCGAGCACGCGCCCCGCACGTTTGCCACGCTTCGGCCGCCCGCAGGAGACGAGGAGATCGCAGCAGCGCAACAGGAACTGGGGGTCACCTTTCCTCCGGACCTGGTCGCTTCGCTCCTCCGGCACAACGGGGCGCTGGAGGGACCTGAGGCTTTCCGGTTCAGCACGGGCGACCGGCTGCTCGGAGTGAGCGGAATCCTTGGGGACACCGGGTTCATGCGCGGCATCGACCAGGGCATCGACGGGGAGACCGAGGGCTACTGGCTTCACGATTACGTGAAGTTCGGCTCTTACGACGTGACGTCGGACGGTCTTCTGATGGATTGCCGTACCGGGCGGGACTCCTTCGGTGTAATCGGACGGTTCTTCGACGAGACCGGCACCAGTTTCGGGCAGGCCGACTCGCTGGGTGAGTATCTGGCCGAACTGGCCGGCACGCTTGAGCGCGGCCAGGACGCCGGTGTCGTCACCTTCAACGGCCGGCTGTTCTGGGAGGGGCGTCCGCCTGCCAGCCCGCAGTACAGCGCCGACGATCCCCTTCCCACACCGGATGAGCAGCTGCCAGAGCTGGACCTGTCCTACAGTCCCACCGACCTCCTCCACGTGAGCCACCTGGACGGGCATGAGGAACTCGGTGCGCTGATCGCAGTCCTGCCGTATGAGCAGGTGGTTGAGGCCGCGCGGAAGCAGCTGCGCAGACTGGCGGTCGAAACGGGCCTGAACAACTACCCGGAGGTCAAGACAGCCCTGGACGCGTGGGAGCGCGGTGTGGCCCCGCCACAGCCGGACCAGACCGGCCCGCTCGCCTTGCGACTCCGCGCGGTGCTCGCACAGGCCGACACCGGCCGCGACCACACACGCAGATGGGCCGCGGAGAAAATAGCCCTTGGGATCTGGGGGTCCCCGTACAGGTCCGTGTGCGAGAGCGCGGAGACCCGGAGTCACTTTACTCTCGACTGGCGTGCGGACCTGCATGCGGACCTGGGCAATCAGCCCCTGCCACCGATACCTGACGACCGATACTGGGGGGCGCTGCGCAACCCCGCCATCGACTCCAGTTGGTACGCGGCCCAGTACAGCCAAGATCATGACTGACCCCAGAGGTTTCGGTTCCGGGTGAGCGCTTCATGTGGCGGTCATCGCCAGACGAAGCGCTCACTAAGGATCTTCAGCGCTGCCTCTCCAGCGTGAGGATGGCCTTGACGATTGACGTCATGCGGTTGGGGCTGCACCGGGACCTGCGGAAGATCCGCCAGGACTTCAGGCTCGCGACACCGCGTTCAACGGGCGCTCGTGCTGCGGCCAACGCCCGGCTGAGGGTCTTCTCGGTGGGAGTGAGTTCCTGGAGTGGCTTCCGTTTGATGCCGGTCGTCAGCCACGGTCCTGCGCCTTGGTAGGCGAGATCGGCCAGGATGGGAACGCCCTGGCGCTCGCAGATCCGGATGATCCGGTGGGTGCGGGCGGCGGTCAGGTCGTGGGTGCGGCCCGGCAGGGCGGGCGAGAGCCACAGCAGCCGGCCGTAGGGGTCGGTGACGACCTGCACGTTCACGCCGTGGCGCCGGTGTTTGTGGGAGTAGTCGGCCCGGTCGTCGCCGACCCGGTCGCACTCGGTGAGGGTGCCGTCGAGCAGGATGAAGTCGGGACCGTGCTCGCGCAGCGTCTTGAGCAGACCCGGTGCTCGTTCGGCGAGCAGGTCGACGACCGCGCGGGTGTAGGCGTGGGCGGTGGACTCGCTGATCCCGAACCCGGCGGCGATCTTCGCCAGAGTGGTGTGCTCTCGCAGGTACACCAGTGCCACCATCGCCCGCTGAGACGGACGGAGCTTGCAGCGCCGGTCGCCCTCACGAGTGACAACCAGCATGGTGACCCACTCCACGAGCGCATGCGGCAGGTCAAGTGCGGCAGAATGGATGACCAACGAGGCCCCCGAGCAACGTGATTGAGACGTCAGACATCTCGATCAACAGCTCGGGGGCCTCGTTCGTTGCGCTTCACGACCATCACCCGATCGGTGGCCAACTCGAAGAAGCTCACTGATGACTCCAGTTGGACAGTGAGTTCTGACTCCACCCGGCCTGGTTGGTAGGCCCTGTGGAACTGGCCGCGGCTCGCAACGGCCGCTGTCAGGTGTGTCGTGTGGCTGGACGGTGGGGTCTGCGGCACCAATGCCGGGCAGATGTTTCGACGCCTGTGGCAAGCGCGGCGTCAAAACCAGCAGGAGGGTCTGCCGCACGATCGGGTGACATCTGATCTGGCTTGCCCTGTGGGGTGGGTGGGAAGGATGTCGCTGTGCCCGAGCCTTATCCGGAAGAGTTCCGCCAGGACGTCCTCCGAGTCGCGAGGAACCGCGGCCCGGGTGTGACGGTCTAGCAGGTGGCCACCGACTTCGGAGTCCACCCGATGACGCTGTGGAAGTGGATGCGCCGGGCGGACATCGACGACGGGACCAAGCCCGGAACGACCAGCCAGGAGAGTGCGGAGCTGCGCGAAGCGCGTCGGCGCATCAAGCTGCTGGAGCAGGAGAACGAGGTCCTGCGCCGGGCCGCGGCCTACCTGTCCCAGGCGAACCTCCCGGGAAAAGGATCTACCCGCTCGTAAAAGAGCTGGCCACGGACGGCATTCCCGTCACGGTCACGTGCCGGATCTGGCATGGCCGATCGGACCGCGTGGCGGATCTGCCGGGACAACCGCTGGTGGAGCGTGTTCGGCAAGAAGCGTGGCAGGAACAAGAAGGCCGGCCCACCGGTGCACGACGATCTCGTTCGCCGCGGCTTCACCGCGACCGGCCCGAACCGGCTGTGGCTCACCGACATCACCGAACACACCACCGGCGAGGGGAAACTGTATCTCTGCGCGATCAAGGACGTCTTCAGCAAGCGGATCGTGGGCTACTCCATCGACACGCGCATGAAGTCCCGCCTGGCCGTCGCCGCCCTGGACAACGCCGTGGCCCGGCGCGAGCACGTCGCGGGATGCATTCTGCACAGCGATCGCGGATCGCAGGGCGGATTCAACTGGTCGTCGCAACACCTCGTGGTCAGCGAGGTGTGGGATGGTGCGTCGTCAGCAGGCAGCCGATCGGGCGATTCGAACGAAGTTGAGGTCTCCGGGGCATCCGAAATTTCAGCGTCATATTGAAGCGGCGTTCTGGGACGAAATCGCCAGGGGACTGCTCGTGGAGGAAGCGGCCGGGGTTGTCGGCGTGGCGCCGGCGGTGGCCACTCGCTGGTTTCGGCAGTGTGGCGGCATGCGACCGTTCGATCCGAAGCCGTATTCGGGCAGGTATCTGTCGTTCTCTGAGCGGGAGGAGATCGCGCTCCTCAGCGCCCAGGGCAAGGGAATTCGTGAAATCGCTCGGCAAGTCCGCCGTGACCCGGCGACGATTTCCCGTGAGTTGCGGCGCAACGCGGCCACCAGAACTGGGAAGCTCGACTACCGGGCATCGGTCGCGCAATGGAAATCGGACATGGTCGCACGCCGCCCGAAGACATCGAAGCTGGCCGCCAATCCGCGGCTCCATGCGTACGTCCAGGAGCGACTCTCCGGAGAGATCAGCACGCCTGGCGGCACGGCGATCGCAGGACCTGTGACAGGCGCGTGGACGGGGCGGAACAAGCCGCATCGCAAGGATCGCGCGTGGGTTCAGGCGTGGAGTCCGGAGCAGATCGCGAACCGGATCAAGCTTGATTTCCCGGATGATGAGTCCATGCGCATCAGCCACGAGGCGATCTACCAGGCTCTCTACATTCAGGGCCGCGGGGCACTGAAGCGGGAGCTGATCTTGTGCCTTCGCACGGGCCGCGCGCTACGCGCCCCGCGTGCTCGTTCGCGTCGCAAGACCTGGGCGCATGTGACGCCCGAAGCGTTGATCAGTGAACGGCCTGCCGAAGCCGAGGACCGTGCCGTTCCTGGCCACTGGGAAGGCGATCTGATCATCGGGCTGGAGAGGTCCGCGATTGGCACTGTCGTCGAGCGGTCGACTCGATTCACGATGCTGGTTCACCTCCCGCGCGAGGAAGGCTACCGGCACAAGGAATCGGTCAAGAACGGGCCCGCACTTGCCGGTTATGGGGCGATAACGATGAAGACCGCACTCGCCAATATGATGTCGACGCTGCCCGAACAGCTGGCACGATCGCTGACCTGGGATCGCGGCAAGGAGATGTCGGCCCATGCGCAATTCAGAGTCGAGACCGGTATCCCCGTGTTCTTCGCCGATCCACGTAGTCCGTGGCAGCGCGGCACGAACGAGAATACCAACGGCCTCTTGCGCCAGTACTTCCCGAAAGGAACCGACCTCTCGAGATGGTCCGCGGAGGAAGTCGAGGCCGTCGCTCACACCCTCAACAGCAGACCTCGCAAGACTCTCGGTTGGAAGACACCCGCCGAGGCATTCAACGAGCAGCTAAAATTGCTTCAACAAGCTGGTGTTGCAACGACCGGTTGAATCCGGTCAGTTCCGTTCCCGGAAATTTGTCCGGGCGCTCGACCGGCACCGGATGGCCGGATCGATAGGGAGAGTCGGGGCGGCCGGCGACGACGCGGCCATGGAGTCCTTCTTCAGCCTGCTGCAGAAGAACGTCCTCGACCGCCGGAGCTGGACCACCCACCAGGAACTGCGGATCGCGATCGTCACCTGGATCGAGAGGACCTATCACCGACGCCGCAGGCAAGCCTCGCTCGGCAGGCTGACCCCCGTCGAATTCGAGACCGTCATGACGACACCGACCCTTCAGGCCGCGTGACCGAACCTGTCACCCGAACCTGCATCAGACCCGTCTTCGACCGCCGGACAACGTGGTCGACTGGCTTGCTCAGCTGGCTTGTGTTCGCAGCTTGCGAGTTCGTTCGGCCGGGAGGTAGTCCAGTCCGACACCTTCGATCAGCAGTAAGTCGCCCTCGATGTGGTCGGTACGCAAGTGCAGGATGGCCCGGTAGGCCGGAGAGTCGTACCAGGCACGGGCTTCAGCCATGCTGGGGAACTCGATCAGCACCATGCTGCCGGGCCACGTGCCCTCTACGACTTCGGCTGGCGGACCGTGGATGACGAAGCGGCCCGCGAAGGGGTCGAGGGTTGCCTGGATGCGCTCCAGGTACTTGATGACGTCGGAGTGATTCCGGCGGCTGCGGAGATGAGCAAAGCCGTAAGCGGGCACCACGGTGCTCCTTCGTTCCGGGGGTGAGCGATGACCGCGAACGTAGCTGAGGGCGGCTGGGCCTTGCGATTACCCCGGAGGTAATTGCCGCGGGGGTCGAGGAAACACTCCGGGGCTACTGCACGCCCCACCGGTCTGCCTCTCACGGAATGGATGCTGTTGGTGATCTTCGCTCGGTGGAGTGAAACCGCTCCGGCATGCTGTTCGCGCTGGCCGTCGGTGTGGTGCTGGTGTCGGGCGGGGTAGCTCTGCCGGTCGGAGAGGGCCGGGATGGCAATGGGGTGTGGGTCGGGTCGGGTGGTTCCACCACTGACCGTGAAGATGGCCCGGGCAAGCAATCCGCGGGGCACCGCGGCGATGTGGATCCGTGACCGCCTGGACGAGTTGTTCGTCGACGAGGACTTCGCCGCCTGGTATCCGGCGAACGGACGCCCGGGTCTGTCGCCGGCCCGGCTCGCGCTGGTGTCGGTGCTGCAATACACGGAGAATCTGACCGATCGGCAGGCGGCGGAGGCTGTCCGGTGCCGGCTGGACTGGAAGTACTGCCTGGGCCTGGAACTGGACGATGCGGGCTTCGACTTCTCGGCGCTGAGCGAGTTCCGTGACCGGCTGTCCGAAGGGGATCGCACGGACCGGCTGCTGGCTGTGATGGTCGAACGTCTCGCGGCCGCAGGCCTGGTCAAACGCCGTGGCCGGGTCCGGACCGATTCGACCCATGTGCTGGCGACAGTCCGCAGGCTCAACCGGGGTGAACTAGTCGGCGAGACCCTGCGGATGGCTCTCGAAGACCTCGTGGCACACGGTGAGGAATGGCTGGCCGGACGGCCGGCTGTGCTGGCGGGGGCCAAAGTCCAGTCGGGACCGGGCGAGCCGCCGGACCGCGGAGCGACGCAATACGGGCAATGCGTCGGCGGACGGCCGGCCGGCCGGATCCCGCATCGGCGCGAGTGCCGTGGTCGGGGATGGAGATCGCTACTCCGCATGATCCAGAGGCCCGGTACAGCCAGAAGGTCACTGCCGCTGGGCAGCGGGACTGGATCGGTTACCGCGACCACCGGTTGCGGAGCTGTGCAGGCCGGGCAGCTCTTCGGCGCGGACGGCGGCGATCCAGTCCTTGAGGTGCCGGCTGGAGCGGGTGGTGAGAATCTCGGGGAACCCACGGACGCGGATGCCGTGCCGCTGGTCGAGGAGGGCGTGGACGATGGTGTGGCGTTCGCGGATTCGGGCTTCGATCGGTGACATCGCCTTGGCCGTGCCTGCCAGGCTGACAGTGGTGATGTTCGCGGTGCTGTCCGGTCCGCTGGGCGGTTTGAGAGAGGCGTTGTGCCGGCGGACGCTAGTCTCGACCGCGGTGCCGAGGTTCTGCCAGATATGGAATCGGTCTGCGACCTGCACTGCTTGTAGTGCGCCGGTGCGGGCTCCGTCCGCGTAGGAGCACCCTCGGTCACGGTCTCCACGCCCGGGTACTTGCGCAGCCAGTTCGCCAGCGTCTTCGCATCTCGGCCCGGCAACGAGTCAAGAGGCTGGCCGGTCGCGCAGTCGATGATCACGGTGAGTGCTGTCCGCGGCGGGTCGCGAAGTCATCGACGCCCAGCACTCTCGGCTCCGGCCAATGCGGGTCGGGCAAGGCCATCACCAGCCGTAACAGGGTCGTCCGGCTGACCGCGCTGCCCAGCACCACGGCAAATCGGCTGCCCGCCCGGCCTGCGAGAGCGACGGCCACCGCTTCTAGAAGCCGACGTGTCGCCGGTGTCCGTCTGCCATACCGGACGGTCAGCCCCTCGACCTGTTCGACAAACGTGCGCCGCAGGCAGTCGGTGTTCTCGCAGTACAGCCGGCGCACGGTCAGCTCGACCAGCGCCGGCTGACCACCGACCGGGGTATCGGCCAGCCGCCGCTCGTAAGTGCTGTTGTGCACCCGGGTCGACCGAACCGAGCAGTCCGGGCACGGCACACTACGGCTCCGCGTCCTGGCCGAGACTCGTACCGTCCCGCACTCAAGGAACACCCGATCCTCCAGCACCGCGCTGAAGTGCGGAAACAGCACCGCTATGAGGTCATCACACCGCACCACGGTCCCAGATGACGGGACGTCACCGTGGCGGAACGCCGTTGATCGCCTTCACGAAATATGTACCTGATCCCGGTTGTCACTGACGCAGCCACAACGTGGAGGTGCGTGTCTTCACAGTGAGGCCACGGCTCTCCGGCGGGCCACAGCAGTGGCCCGCCGACCGAGCTGTCCCTGACCGAAGGCGACCCAGGACGGGGATGCAGCCGCATCGCAGGCCGCGCCAACGGCGCCGGCTCGGGAAGGACCGCTGTCACCTCGACAGACCGCGGCGGAGCAGTTCCTACGAAACTCATGCTGGTGATCTTGCCGCCAGCTACCGACAGCGGGGGTGGCCAACTACCGATCGAGGTGTGTCGGGTAGCCGGATCACAGTCACATGTGACTTAGCGCCGTAGATGGCCCATCCGGCCAAGTCCGTGCTCAGGAAGTCGACGACGGAGGCGACCCGCTCGGTCAGGGCGTCGGAGAGGCCCCCGCGGCTTGCTCCATGGAGCATGGTGCTTCTGCGCGGGTGGGCAGAACGTCCATGAGGTCGACGGCACCGGTGGCCTTGGCGGGCCTCCTTCGCCTCGATGAGCGCGGTGACCTTCTCCTGGAAGGTGTCCCGGCCAGGTGTGGCGCTATCTCCGGATCAGGTGACGGCCAACGCCTCAACGCGTGGGCCCCTCGTGCCCGGAAGGCCCTCGCGGAACGGGGGTCGGATGTCCATAGGGCGGGGCTGGCGGCGGCCGTCTGGGCACTACGCTGCACGCGTGATCGATCACTCGAACGTACATCTCGCCGACCTTCTCGACCGCCGTGCGGACGGGCACGAGCCCGCGCCGGACGCGGTGCTCGCCGCGCTGTTCGAGGGCGGGGTGTTCGTTCCCGTCACCGACACCGGATCGGTGATGTTCCTCCCCGACGAGCAGCCACCCACACTGCTCGGCTTCACCGACGCGGCGCTCGGCGCGCAACTGCTGCCGACGGCCGCCGGGATGGTGCACTGTGACGCGGCGCGGCTGCAGGACATCCTGGAGAAGACAGGCGTCGCCGTGCTTGGGGTCCGCTCCGGAAACGGGCAGGCGATCTTTCCTGAGCAGGTGCTGCGGGACTGGGCGAGCTTCGGGCCCGGGGCCGAAATGAAGCTCGACTGGTCCACCGACCCAGTGGCGGTCGCCCTGCGCGACGCACTCGTTCGGCGGGTTCGCGACTTCCCCGCCGTCCGCTCGGTGTGGGTGGCGCAGGTCCGGTGGCGGGCCAGCGGCGAGGAACACCTGATGCTGCACGTCGCCGTGGACGAGGACCTGCCCTCGACCTCCGCCGACCGCCTGATGCAGATCCTGCTCGGCGAGGAGGTAAAGCTCGGCCCGAGGCACCCGAAGGTCGGGATGCTCGCCCTGAACACCACCACCCACGCCGACACCATCGCCCAACTGGACCGCCAGGGCCTGGACACGGTGCGCCACGACGTCGAGTCGGGCCAGGTCCAGGTGATCTCCCGCGAGTACGACAACCCGTCGGCGGCGCCGGCGAATGGCGCCGCGCCCCCGCCGCGGGCCAAGCGCCGCTGGTTCGGCCGCTCCTGACGGGACGTCGCCGATGCGCCCTCCTTCGGATCTTGACGGCGCCCAACGCGCGCGCCGATCCGACAAGCTCCGAAAGAGAGGGCCCCGGACTGGCTGCCCCAATGAAGATCGTTTCGGGTGATCGTGCGCTGCAGTTCCTCGATGTCGGCGGGGGCACCGAGGCCGGATGCCTGCCAGGCATGGGTGCCAAGGGTCTGCGACAGCCGCTTCTCCATTTGCTGGATGTGGGCGGACTGGCGGGTGCTGCGGGCCGGCGCGTTGGCGAGGTCGGCCTGTAGCGAGACCCGGCTGGCGGGCGCCGCGGCGGGATCGTGGTCGGCCGGGGTGTGCTCGGCGGCGTGAACGAGGGCGAGCAGGTCGCGGTGTCGGTAGAGGAAGCCGCGGTCCACCCCGACTTGCCGGGCGATGCCGGAGACGCTGGCCGGGGTGCCGTTCTTCACCGTGTCCTCGATCGCCGTAGCGACTCTCTGGCGCCTGCGGTCGGTCCCGGCCTGGCGGCTGGCGCGCATCGCGGGATTGCCGGCAGAGGACAAAAGTCGTGGCCCAGCAGTTGCTACGCGTGGCGTGATCAGCTACATGATCGAATTTTCTGTGCGGAAGGGCGGCCACCGCCCCGTCCGATGAGGTGGCTGGACGAGGCCGTGTCCGCCGGACACGCCACGACCTCTGCCCACCCTGCCCGCATCGCGATCATCGACGCGATACGGGCCGATCGCGCCGGCCCTGTAGCCGTCCGGCTGCTTCTGCTCTCGCGGTCCGACGATGCGTTCGTACGTCGTGAGGCCATGGACCTCCTTTCATCTGCCGGAGCCAAGCGTCCTTGGCCTGATGCCGCCGAGGCCGCGCTCGCTCGACTCACCGACCCTGACGAAGAGGTACGGTGCCGGGCCGCGTATCTCGTCGTGCACGCCGGAAGCCGCAATGTCGCGCTCCGGGCTCTCGGTGAACTCGCCGAGCCCGTGGTGCGTACTGCCCTCGCTGCGACTCGGAGATCAAACACCGGCGCCGCGGCTGCGTCACCGTCCGGCGCGACCCCACCGGCCGTCTCCCGTCGCCGCCTGCACAGCCTCGCCTTCAAGGGCGAGGTGCCCGAAGGGGTGCCAGCGGCCTGGGTCGTCACCGCCCCCGTGGCCTGCGCCGTCGCCGTCCTGGAGCAGTTGAAGCCGCCCGGACGGGACTTCCTGTTCTCACCGCTGCCCACCCCTAGCCGGTACCAGAACCCCGAACGGGCCGGCCGCGTCGCCGGGTACGACACCACCAACAAGTACCTCGCCGAGTTCGTCGCCTGGACCAACGCCCGCGCCGCCGCTTCAACGCCGCCTTCAAGAGGGAGACGCTCAAGGGCCGGAAGGCCTGGTCGAGCGAGCGTGAGGCCAGGCTCGACGCCTTCCGCCGGCTAACCCGATACGACACCCGCCGCCGACAC
Source organism: Streptomyces sp. NPDC058289 (assembly GCF_042880975.1). NCBI lineage: Bacteria > Bacillati > Actinomycetota > Actinomycetes > Kitasatosporales > Streptomycetaceae > Streptomyces > Streptomyces sp. NPDC058289. The sequence goes on along the minus strand of NZ_JBHVYI010000092.1, from coordinate 9,226 downwards.
TCCCGCCTCGGCCACCGGTCCCCGATCGCCTACGAGAACGCCCTCCAGCCAGCTGCAACTACTCTGGCCCAAGCCGCGTAGACATGTTCAAAATCAGGGGTCAAGGCCCGATCGCTCCGCGACCGAGAATCTGGGCGTAGCGACACGGATTCGTCCCCATCAGCCGCTCGGAAGGGGTGTCCCGAAGACGGCCGACTCGTCCGTCACCGTGAGGCCCGGCGGCAGCGAAGGCTCGGCCCAACACATGCGCTGCCCAGCGGCAACGAGCCGCTGGATCCTGCCTGGCATCCCATCGCCCCTGAGCGCGACGGATTCGAAGCGCGTGGCGTCGCAACGGCACCGTGGCCGGATGATCGGACATTGTCGTGATCAGCGGTTTGCAAGGCAGTGGGCCGGCCCAGCGCTGGGCCCGGCCGTCACGGGAAGAACCGCTCCGGGCGGAAGTCCGCAAGCATCTCATCTCTTTTCCCGCTCAGGATCTCCGCGGCGAGCAGCCCGCCGATGACCGGCCCGAGCGTGATCCCGCTGTGGGTAACGGCCTCGTAGTAGCCCGGCACAGACGGTACGGCTCCCACCGAGGGGAATCCGTCGGCTGGGATAGGCCGGTTGGATACCCGTGTCTGGGTGATGCGGGAGTTGCCGAGCTCGGGAATGACGCGTCGCGCCGATTCGTGGAGTAGCCGTGCGAGTTCCACTTGATCTTCGCCGGCGTCGATGAGTGCGTCGATCTCGCGGCTGTGGAGAGCCATCGAAGCGTCTCCGTCAGGACGGATCTCGATGTGAGGCGCGTGCATGGGGCGGTGAACCGGGACCTGAGCACACTCGATCCGCGTGACAGCGCCGGGTTCCCAGCGCATCGGCAGATGCCGTCCGACGAGCCCGGCTACGTCGGAGGCGCTGGGGCCCGCTGCGTTCACGACGACGTCAACGTCCAGCCGACTCCCGTCGGACAGAACGACTGTCCGAATGGCCCCGTCGGCACGGGTGCCGATGTCACGGACCGCAGTACCGAATCGGTGCTCGGCGCCGGCTGCAACGGCCAGGCCGACCAGGCGGCCGACGAGGTGTCGTCCGTGCACCCAGGCTTCGTCGGGATAGAACACGACCGGAACCTCGTCGGGCAAAGTGAGAGCAGGTTCGAGGCGGCGGCGTACCTCGGCCCCGGTGTGCACCTCGACCCGGTAGTCCCAGCTGCTCAGCAGCTCGGCTGTTTCCAGGAGCTTCGCCTCCACTGCGGGATCGTCTGCCCAGCGCAGGTGGCCGCGGGGATACCACCACGAGTCCGGCCCGATGGTTCTGGCGAGCTCTTGGTAAGCCGCCATGCTCGCGACGTTCAGGTCGAAGTAGGACTTGCGCACAGTCTTGTTGCTGGCGTTGACCCACGAGAAAGACCAGTTGGTGACGCCTTCGCCCGGCTGACCCGCGTCGATGAAGACCACCTTGACGCCGTGCCGAGTCAGGTTCCAGCCCACACTGGATCCGAGGATGCCCACTCCGATGACAGCAACACGTTCAGGCCGCTTCATGGATCCGATCCGCACGAACGCCCCCTCCCCAGATCACGGGCATTGCAAACTCCCACCGCCAGCACGCGGCGCCCGACGGAACCCACTATGTGAGGCTGACTTTGTGGAACATCCTGTCTTACCCCCGGATCCCCGCGTGCTGAGCCTGCTGGACGTACTCCCGACGACTTCATCCCACCCCCGAGGGTGACCTCACGCGAAGATGGGGGGCAAGCCAGCCAGCTCCTTGACCGTGCTCCTCGGTCAGGTAACGGCTACCAGGGCCAGCCGTGACAGGCGTCGCCAGCAGATGAGTGCGCACCCCAGCGTGAGGAAGGCTTCGTGGATGTCGTCGCGGATCTCCCAACGGATCCGCAACCGGCGGAACCAGTGCAGGTGGGCGAAGGCACGCTCGACAACCCAGCGTTGAGTGCCGAGACCTGAGCCATGTTCGGTGCCGCGTCGCGCAATCAGTGGCTTCACGCCGAGCGCGCGGACGAGGCGGCGGTACTTGTCGTGGTCGTAGCCGCGGTCCCCGAGCACGACGTCGGGGCTGTCGGGGCCGACCGCGCTTGCCCCGCACGGGCGGCACTGCCTGGAGCCGAGCTCCTGCGGCAGGTGTTCGCAGGCCATCCCGGTATGCAAAACGAACAAGATGCCCTGGAACACCAGCCGGTCCGGATGTCGCTTCCGTCCCGGATGCCGGGCCCGACGCTCAACCTTGGGCAGCAGCGGCTCGACCACCGCCCACAACTCGTCATCGACTTCCCACGGCTTCGGCCGAGCCACCCCGCACCCCTATCAACGCTCCCGAAGTGATCCAACCACGTCGAAGATCATTTCGTTAGGAGTTCTTAGAGGTGACCTCATTTGGCGAGTCTTCGGTAGCAAACAAGGCTGCAGGCGATGCCGGGGAAGGCAAGGAAGTGTCCGGCTTTGCGTTCGTAGTGGCGGTGAAGGCGGCGGCAGCCGGCGAGACAGGCCATGGTGCGTTCGATGGTTCAGCGGTGGCGGCCCAGTCGCTGTGAGGACTCGATCCCTCTGCGGGTGATGCGGTGTTTGACGCCGCGTTCGCGTAACCATCTCCGCAGGTGGGCGTAGTCGTAGCCCTTGTCCGCGTGGAGCTAGGCGAAGGTGACAGGTCAGCGTGACTCCCGCGGCCCCTCCCGGTCATGGCGCGCGACCCAACGGCCGGATTCCTTCTGCTGAGTGCGAGATTCCACTGCGAGGCTACGGGCGTCCATCCGGATCGCACCAGACGGAGTTCCCATGAACCGAGTACGTTTTCGCCCCCTCTTATTGACCGCCGCCGCGGTGCTTGCCCTGGTTCCAGCCGGGCTTGGCGCCACGGCGGCGCAGGCTTCGCCCGCCACTTCGGCTGTTGCCCCGGCCGCCCTGAGCAGCAGTGACACCGAGACCGTGATCACGGGCACGACCGGCCTGAACCGGGGCGAGGCCTGGTATTCGCCCGACCGCCGGACCATGCTGATCCAGCAGTACGACGGCCACGTGGTGCTCTACCGCGACAACGTTGCCATCTGGACGGCCGTGGGCAGCTACGGCTACGGGAATACCTTCTACATGCAGGCCGACGGGAACCTCGTCTCCTACGACGCGGCTATGCGCCCGCTGTGGAACAGTGCCACCGACCATCACTGGGGTGCGCATCTGGCGATCCAGAACGGCGGGAACTTGGTGGTCTATTACGGGTCCACCCCGCTGTGGTGGTCCAATTTCCGGCCGGGTGGCCCTGTGGATCCGGGCGACGACTGTACCCCGAGGCCTGGCCGGCTCTGCCCGTAACGCGAGACGCGGAGCGGCACCCTTGCTGCTGAGTGAGAGGGGGGCCAGGTCCGTTGTCGACGAACATGGCCGCCCGCTCGGTGCCGCGTCCAGGGACCGGGCCGGGCGGCGGTCCGCCCGCTGGCCTGACCGCATGGCTGTGGTGCGGCCGACGCCTACGGCGTCAGTGGGTCCGTCGAGCAGGGACGTCAGTTGGAGGGTGAGGACCTCGGGGTCGGCCGGGCCGGCCTCCTGCCGTTAGCTATTCCCGCGGAGCAAACCCGCGCCCTAGACTGCGACCGCTCCAGGACTTGGTGATCATCGGAAGGGCGTGCGAGATGAAACGAGCACTGATCAGCGCATTCGCGGCCGTGGCGTTAGTCGTGTCCGGGGGGAGTGTCGCCACCGCTTCCGTCGGCGCTCCGCCGCGCACGACACACGGCCCTTGCCAGTACACACAGACCCCGGACGAGCCGCCGGCGCGCTCCGTTCCGCTGCCGCCTGACCCGCGGCGCACCCCCAGTCGCGGCACGGTGGACATGGCTGTTCCGACCAGCCAGGGCCCGCTCCCGCTGCACTTGGACCGGGCCAAGGCGCCGTGCACGGTCCAGAGTTTCCTGCACCTGGCACGGCATGGGTTCTACGACCGTACGGTGTGCCACCGTCTGACGGCGTACCCGACGCTGAAGGTCCTGCAGTGCGGCGACCCGACCGGTACCGGTGAGGGCGGGCCCGGGTACAAGTACAAGGACGAGCTGCCGGTCGACCTGCCGCCGGCACCGACCGATCCGACCGGCGCGCGCCGCCTCTACGGGCGCGGCCTGCTGGCGATGGCGAACGCCGGTCCGGACACGAACGGTTCACAGTTCTTCGTCGTGTACGGCGACTCCGCGCTGCGACCGAACTACACGGTGTTCGGCACGGTCGACGCCGACGGCCTGACGACACTCGACAAAGTCGCCGCCGGAGGCATCGAACCGACCGCGGAGGACCCGGCACCGGTCGACGGCACACCCGTGCTGCGGACCGAGCTGCTCCGCGTCCGGCCGTCCTGCCGGCATTGACGCACCGCGGCGTGGCTACGTGCTCGATGAGCGTGCCTGGCACCTGTGGCCGCCCCCGGCGGACTACACCGGCCGGGTGAAGCGACTGGGTGCGAAAGCGGAGGGCTCCGGGCCTTGTGCCCCGACTACGCGAAGCGCCTTAGCGTAAGCAGTGGACTCAGTACGGTGCTGCCATGGACATCGCACCCATTGCGACATCGTGGGTGGTTGTCCAGTAAGCCGCAGCCGGTGTCCTTCCGGGCGGTGTTCGGTTTTGTGCTGGTCAGGCCAGCTGCTATTCGTTGGTGGTTCTTCAGTACTTCGGCGTTTCAATTTTAGTGGATGCTGCATCGTGTGACCTGCGGGGTTGTGGCCTTAGAGGGCGTTTCATCCCGTTGTTTCATCCCGGATTGCCGGGTTGAGTGCGATTCATAGGCCGCGCCATGTGGGAGTGGATTCGGCGGTGAGTCTGCGGGTTATGAGGTTGATCATCGCGAGGTGGATCATGGCTTCTGGCCAAAGACCGGCAGCATGGCCATGATCTGTGTTCGTCGCGTCCGCTGTTCCGCAGGGGACAGCAGGCGGGCGGAGACGGGCAGGGCCGAGCCGTGCCAGGTGAGAGTCGCCTCGCCGGCTGGGTCAGTGACAACTGACTCCAGCGGTAGGTCAGTTCTGACTCCATTCAGGGTCCTCAGGACCAAGATCTGAATGTGAGAAGTGACTCCACCTTGGACGCATGAGCGACCAGCATTTTGGCCGTTCTGGACATCGATGACTGACTGAGCGGTGATTCAGTCGTAAAGGATGAGCTCAAGGTCTTCGATGGACCCCGGCCCAGTGAGGAAGCCCTCGGCCTTCGCGATCTCGTCTTCTGGTGGCAGTTCGCCCTTCAAGAGCTGCTGCATCCAGATCTCTCCTTGCTCGCCGACCGTGTAGATGCCAGACAACAGCTCGGCCATCCCCGCGGGGTGCGGTGGGTGAACTCCGGCGACCGGTTGGAGTACCCACCCGCCTGACCGGGCAGCGAGCCGTAGCACCCCGGCCCAGTTCGCAATCCTCCCGATGCGAACGTGCCACGAGTCCTCGGTGAACGGGGCCGCCCGCCCACCATGGAGAGGGTTTGTGGCGGCCCCGATGTCCTTGATCACTTGCCGTTCCACGGCGTCACGGACCCAGCGCCCTTCCTGCGCTTCTTCGATGGCGGCCTCCCACCACTTCCACCCACCGTCGAGTCGGTTCGCGAACGTATCCATGCAGCCAGGATTCCATGCGCGATGCCGCAAGCCTTCGGGGGGCGCCGATCAAATGATCAGCTGATCGAAGAGGCAGGCTCTAGATCGTCATCTACGACGGCCCCAAGGAAGTGGCGCGCGCCGACCTCACGTGGCGTCTGGCAGCGGTCCGCTGGCCGGCCGAGGCGTGAGGTCTGTGCGCCTCGGCGGAGGAGCCCAGATGAAGGCCTGCGCGATCTCGTCTTGAAGAGGTTCTGCCTGCCACGTGTCAGTGATATCGGTCCAGGACCTGATCGTGGCCTTGCGTGCTCCCTGTGGAGAGTCCCGGTCATAGAAGAGGTCGAACCGGTAGACACGGCCATCCTCGGCGATGGCCCGTCCAAACTCGTGGTCACCGCCGTCTGGGAACAGATTGACAAGCACAGTGCTTGCCGGGTCGAGCCCTCGTTCCCTAAACAGGTTTCGAAGTCGAACCCAGAGGTCGAACGAACTCGTGCGCAGCAGGTGTGTGTAGTGATCGTGATCGGCTAGGGACATGAGGTAATCCTCCGACACTCACGTCAACTTGTAGCGGCGGATCTTCTTCAGCTCTGCTTCCAGGCGGCCGGCCTGATGGGCTGTCGCGAGGCGGGCGTTCCAGTTACTGGCGGTGTCGAACAGGACCGAGTAGCCGGCCTGGGTGGCTTTGACCCCGAGGCCGATGGCCGGGTGGGTCATCCCGATCCCGGGCGGCCCCAGCAGGATCACGTTCTCGGCCTTAGCTCGCCGTTTAACCTCCGGTGCCCGACGGGACAGGTTCGATCCCGGTGGCGAGGGTTACTTGGGCGGTCCATGACCAAGGCTCCAGGGACGGATCCCAGGTCACCTCGACGTCGGTGTCGTGGACGTCGCGTGCGAGTTCCACCACCATGGCCGGGGGAGGGGGCCCGGTCTCGCAGTGGAGTGTCTACGACGGCCACTGGCCCCACGTACCGGAGGCGGCCGTAGTGCGCGCGGTGTGCTCCTGCGGCTGGGCGGGCCCCGAACACTGTCTGAACTGGGAGGTGATCGGTGACTTGGATCTGGCCGAGGGCGGGGGCGAGCAGGTGGACGCGAGCGAACGCGACTGGGACGGGCACACCGCCCAGGTCGAGACGGCGACCGTCCCTTTGCCGGAGACCGTCACCCTGCTGCTGGAGCTGTTGGAGGAGGAGATCGACAAGCTGACGAAGACCTCCCCGGTGGCGGGTGTGCGGGCGGCGCGCCGCCTGGAGGTCGTTGCCGAGCTGGTCGGGTACTGGGCGGGGCTCTGCTGACCGTCGAGCGCGGCGAACTGCTTGCGGACACCGACCCTGCCGAACTCCTCAAGGCCCTTGCCGCGCCCATCTACCTCCGGCTCGTCTTCACTGGGCGGCTGACCGGCACCGGGTACTGCCCGGCCACAGCCAGCCAGCACGGGTGACCGATCCCCGCTCCGGAAGGGGTTGCACGGGGCGGTCACAGCGCTGACGTGCGGGTTGACCGACGGCGGAAGACGGATCGGCCACGCGTCCCGGATGACCGGTCACGGGCTGGGCAAGCCCAAGGGAACCCTGAGCAAGCCCGTCCGTGAGAGGGCTTGCCCAGGGTCGGCGACCGGTGATTCAGCGCCGGTGGCGCCAATGCTGGTGGACCTTCAGGACTTCGTAGCTCCATGTGTTGTGCGAGCGGGTGCCGACCGGGGTCGTCCAGACGAGCTGTTCGGCTACGGCCGGGAACCGGGGGTGCATCTGGCGGTCTCCGACCGTGACGAGCGCGGACAGGAGAGGCTCTCCCTTCCGGCCGTCTTCGTCGACCAGCCACAGGAGCACGCACTGGTCGTCGGCGTGCAGGCGGGGCAGGCCCGGCAGCCGCTTGTGGATCTGGGCCAGGTAGTGGTGGAGCCGGCCCGGGCGGTCTGCTCCAGCAGCGGCCGCAACTCGGTCGCGATCTCCCACAGCTGCCCGGTATCCAGGAGCGCCGGCTCCACCTTGCGCGGCGGGCGGGCCATCACGATCGGCGCAAGGTCGGCGGCCGGGGCCGGCATCCGTGTGGGCGCCGATACCGGCGCGGGAGCGGGGGCTTGGGGCGGTGCGGAGGAACGCCGGGTTGCCGCAGACGGTGTGAGCCCGCTGGCCCGGGCGATGTCCGGGCGCCCCCTGGTCGCGGCGATGTCTGCATGCTTGGGCTGGGACGGCACGGACTTCAGGGGAGGTGCAGCGGCCTGGCAGCGCTCTTCCTCCTGCCACCGGCGGGAGCCCAGGATCTCCTTGAGGTCTTTGAGCTGTGCCCTCTGTTCGCGGGTCTCGCTCGGTGGGGCTCCGGCCGCCTGCTGCCACGCGAGGGCGTACAGGTCGGCGGCGACCGCGACGGCGTACTGGTCGATGGCCCGTTTCAGTTCGGTCAGTGTGTGGTTCAGCGTGCGGCGGACGGTGGCGATCTCCATTGCGGTCCTGGGGGCCCGGCCTGTGGACCGGCGGCGGAAGTCCGTCTGCCAGGCAGCACCACCGCTGAGTCGTACCCGGTTGTTCCCCAAACCCGTACTCCCCCCGAGCTGCACAACAGATCCCCAAACGGTGGGGCAGGCCGCCGCCCAGACGCAGGAGATCGGCCAGCCGGCAACGACGTACGGCCCGGCCTCCCGCCGGATGATTCCCGGAGAGGCTTGCCCAGTCGGCCTGCCCGGATGGGTGGCAGGCTGGGGAGGGTTTGCAATCGGAGGTTGTCTGTACAGGGGGCTGGACGGTTGCTTTCAGTGGGGGACCGGGAGTGTGACCGGAGGTGTGAAACCCCGAAATCGTCTGACCTTCGTTTTCCCAGGTCAGCTCCTGTGGGCAAGCCGGTTTCGGAAAACTACACCCCGGGGGCGTTTGTCCAGCCCGGGGCAGGACGTGTGTGGCGTACGTGGAGAGCGGCGACGTCCCCATTCGTCCGGCCGCGGCGACACGCGAGTCGTGAACAAAGCCACCGTGGGCAACTGCATCTTGCACCCTTGGTGTCTGCACCGAGGACGATGAAGTATTGGTGGCTCATCCCAAGGCATGCCCAACGACTAAATCTCGGCACTGCCGGGCACGGTCGCCCAGCCCATCTGCCGACGTGCAAAGCTCAACCAGGTAGCTGAGCAGATCTGCGATGTCGCCTTGACCCGGCTGTGTAGCGAGCAACTCCTCAGTTGCCTCTGCCACACGGTTTTCCGGTTCGATGAGGAGAGCCCGGAAGAGGTTCAAGAAGCCGGTGTGAGCTTCGTCTGGGGGGTTCACGGCAGCTCGAACAGCTGACTCCACTGCTCCGTACACGCCTCCAACCGTCCCTCTACAGTCTCGAGCATGAGCTTCTCGAACGTGCATCCGAGATCTTCGGGGTGCATTTCGGCAGCCTGTTCCAGGTCCATGCGCGCCTTCTCACGTTGGCCGGCTTGCCGGTGTGCTTGGCTGCGGGTGGCGAGTGCCCAGGCGTAGGCGGGGTTGAGTTCGAGTGCGGCGGTGAGGTCGGTGACGGCCTGGTCGTAGCGGCCCGCTTGCCGGTGTGCCTCACCGCGACGGCTGAGTGCCCAGGCGTAGGTGGGGTTGAGTTCGAGTGCGGCGGTGAGGTCGGTGACGGCCTGGTCGTAGCGGCCGGCCTCAAGGTGTGCGTCCCCGCGGGTGGCGAGTGCCCAAGCGTAGGT
>NZ_JBHVYI010000091.1:0-32493 GCF_042880975.1 Streptomyces sp. NPDC058289 | reverse complement strand
CGCCTCTGCTGCGTCCCGCTCCGCTCACCTTGGCGATGGGAAGGCCTTCGCGGGAACTGCGGGGCGGGCGTCAAGGTGACGGCTCCCGCATCACCAGATCAGGGGATTCGCGGGGGTCCACGTCTGCAGCTCCACGGGGGTGATCGGCGAGGTGCTAGACGGCACCACCAACACTGCAACGAAGAAGCGCTCGGCGGATCCTGGAAAACACGGCCCAGGCCGGGGGGACCACTACCTGGGACCTCGCCCGGAACGTGATCGCGACCCGCGCGCACGCCCCGGCGGATCCGCTGCTCGAAGCCCTCCTCCGTGTGGAGATCGGACGGGCCCAGGTCCTGCCCGCCTCCACCACTCTCGGGCTACGGCCCCCGCCCCAGGTCCTGCGCGAACACCTCAGCCACCTACGGGCCGCCCGGTGCCGCAACTTGCCGCACCCCCACGACACCGCGCAACGCGCGGAACTCGACAACGCCGCCTATACCCTGTGCGTGCTCATGGGACAGCGCGACGCGTACGCCGTGCTCGTAGCCGCAGAGGAACACCTCGCGGCGCACCATCTGCCACCAGCCACCGCTGTCGGCCCCTGACAGCAGCCGTCCCGCCGGCCGGTCGGTCGAATGGGCCGGCGGGCTCCGGTCGCCGGCCTCGCCGCATGGGGCTCTGCGCGGTGAGTTACCAGGCGGCAGGGTTCGACGTGGCGGCCGTCGTGTTCCTCTTCGCGGTGCACGAGCCGCCATGCGGGCGGGACACCGCATCGTCACGGTGGCGGTGAGCGTGGCCGTGCTCGCGGCTCTCGCCTTTGCGGCCTTGGCCTCGGGCCTGCACAACACGGGCGAGGCGTTCGCGCAGGCCCGGGGCGCCCTCCAGATCGCCTGGCTCATCGCCGCTGCCGCGGTGCGGTGAAGCCCTCCGGCACGCCGAGCAGCGGGCCGGCGAAGCCGAACGCACCCGGGAGGAGACCACACGCCGCCGGGCCGACGAGGAGCGGCTGCGGCGCCTGCGCGCCGTCCACAGTGTGGCCCCTCAGGTCCGGCTCGGCGCGCCGGCTGAGGGCAGGGGGTGACGCCCGGTTCTAGCCGTGGCGGCGCCGGCCGTCGCGGTGTGGGTACAGGGAGGTGAGCTTGTTCCAGTACTGCTCAAGGTGTGCGTCGGCTTCCCGCAGGGCCGGGTCCAGGAACGAGGTGTGTAGTTCGGCCACGTGATGGTGGGCGGTGGCGTCGGCCGGTGGGGGCGCGGTGCGCCGCCAGGGAGCCCTGGCGGCGCTGGCTCCGTGGGTGTCGCGGGCCGCGCGGGTGGTCCACCAGCGGGCGAGCAGCACGGCGGTGGTCAAAGCGGCGGCAGTGAGGGCGTGCAGCCCGGGGTGCGCGGCCACGAGTTCCTCCATCATCTTTTTCGGACTACACGGGCCGGTCGGCTCCGGTCGTGAGGGCGAGGCCGACGCCTCCTTGAGGAGGAGCGTCGGAAATCATGCCGCTCGTGGCGTCGTGTTGCAGTCCGACCGGCTTGTAGGTGGTCTTGGATGCTTTCACCTCCTCCTGCGACTGCGACGCAGGAGCAGGAAGACGGCGAAGGCGGCAGCTGTGGCAAGCAGGGGAGCGCGGTTGGCCTTCGCGGTGGTCGCGGCCGACTCGGCCTTCTCGCGCAGTGGGTCCGGGATCTTCTCGGCCGCGAGCTGTCCGGCCCGGGCCGCAGCGTCGCGGACCTGCGTCGCGGCATGGGCCGCCTTGTCGAGGACCGGATCGGGCGTCTTGTCCTTGACCAACTGGGCGGCCTGCGCCGCCTCGTCCCGGATCTGGTCGCTCACCAGGGTGGCCTTCTCGGAGGCCTGCTCCTTGACCTCGGCTGCCTTCTCCTTGGCCTGCGCTTTGACGTCGCCCTTGGCCGCCAGCGCCTCCACGGTCTGGCCGAGTTCGTTGCGGGTGTGCTCGACGTGCGCGCGTAGCTCCTCGGTGGTGGGCGCGGACTCCTTGCCGCCGTGGGAAGGGGTGTTCATCGGTGTGCTGCCTCCTTGATCTTGGCCCCGTCGGCCTTGACGCTGTCGGTGGCCTGCTCCGGTGCTGGGGCGCCCACCAGGGCCTGCGCGGCCAGGAAACCCCGACCAGGCCGGCCCCGCCGAGCAGGCTGCCGCCCACACCGCAGCGTTTGCCCTTCTGCGTCATCTCCGCCCGAGCCGGCTGCATCTCCTCGCGAACCGGCTCCGAGATCTGCTGCGACGCCCGTCCAACGAGGACACCCACCCTCATGGCGCTTACCCCGTAAGGAACCAGTCACCCCCTGGGAGTGTGGTCATTGCACGCAGCGCACCAGGAAGCGGGGTGCTTCCTGAATGAGGGCAGCTGCGGCCAGGGGCTTGCTCGCTGGATGATGTGCTGTTCCCGGACGTCGATGTGCGGTGAGAGGCCGCGGAGTTCACTGTGCTGCCGTGTGCACCTTGCTGCTGGACGAACGCGCCTACTGGAGCTGCTGGTTCCTCCGACGGTGCCGGAGCGAGCCCCGCGGGTTCACGGCGTCGTACCTCCGAGACCTTTGCAGCCAAGGAGGTGGCGCCCGACGCTGTGGAAGTCGCGGACTGGTGGCACCAACTCCAGAATCTCGCCGCCGCAGCGGAGAAGACCTGCCACCAGCACCGCGCCTGCCTGCGCTAACGCTCCGTGGTTTGTGACAGCGAAAATGGGCCGATGCAGGCCGGCGTCGCTGAGAACGACCCGGTTGGGGATTTCCCGGCGTCGTGTGCGCGGGGAGACGTCCTGGACAGGTTCCTCTTGGCCCGCGCCGATTCCCTGGTGGATTGCCGCCCGGCGGTGTTACCTACCGGGCGTCTCTTCGGCCGCGAAGGCATGGTGGGCAAGGGCCTGGTCTCCCAGGGTCCGGATCTCGTCCAGCAGCCGGGCGTTGGTGATGCCCTTGACGAGATATCCCGCGACTCCGGCAGCAGCCATCTCATTGCGCGGGCCCTGGTCGCCGTAGGCGGAGAACGCCACGACGCGTACGCCGGGGACGCTGTGGATGATCTGCCGGGCGGTGTACGGGCCACCGCCGGGGAAACGCACGTCGAGTACTACGACGTGCGGGCGGTGGGCGCAGGCGAGAGCGATCGCCTGGTCGGCATCGGCCGCACTGCCGACCAGGGTGAGGTCGCGCTGGGCGCGGACGACGTCGGCCAGGGCCGCCCGAAGCGTGTCGTTGTCGTCGCAGATCAACACCCGCAGGCGGTGCGGGGGCGCGGCGGGCTGAGTCATGAGGGCCTTTGGGGGGCGGTGTGGGAGTCGTAGCTCTTGGTGGGAGCTCCGGGAAGTGGCTCGTCCAGAGCGGCGGTGGGCAGGTCAGGCACCCAGAACTCCACGGTGGTGCCGGTGCCCGGCTCGCTGCGCAAGGTCCACCAGCCGCCAGCGGTCTCGGCCCGCTCGCGCATCTCGATCAGCCCGAAGTGTTCGTTCAGGCGGCGGGTGATCGCGACCTGCCCGGTGCCGTCGTCGACGACCCGCACGAGCAGGCCTTGATTCTCGGTGGTGACGCTGACGCGCACCGTGCGCGCGCGGGCGTGCTTGCGTACGTTGAGCAGGGCCTCCTGCACGATGCGGAAGATGGTGATCGCGGTCTCGGGGGCCGGCTCGTTGGCCACGGCGTGCTCGATGGACGCCTTGAGGCCCCAGCTGCCGATAACGACGTCGTTGAGGTGCTGCGACAAGGACTCGATCAGCCCGTGCCGGTCGATGCCCGGCGGCTGGAGGCGAAAGGTGAGATTGCGCAGGCGGCCCACCGCCTCGCGTACCGACGCGTCGAGCTCGGAGAGTTCGCGGGTATGCGGCTCCCCGGCTCGTTCGGCCAGGAGCTGCAGCCGCATGCCGACCGCGACCATGGCCTGGATGGAGTCGTCGTGCACGTCCCAGGCGATACGGCGGCGTTCCAGCTCTTGTGCTTGTACCAGGTGGGCGAAGAGGCGGCGGCGTTCGGTGAGCGCCTGCTCCGCGGCACGGCGCTCGGTCATGTCGCGGGTGACCTTGCCGAAGCCGCGCAGTTCGCCGGTTGCGTCGAACAGGGGGGTGATCACCACGTTGGCCCAGAAGCGGGACCCGTCCTTGCGGATACGCCAGCCTTCGTCCTCCAGCCGACCCTCCTGGATGGCTGCTTCCAGCTCCCAGTGGGGTTTGCGGGCGGCGATGTCCTCGGGCGGGTAAAAGACGGAGAAGTGCTTGCCGATGATGTCCGTGGCGCTGTAACCCTTGATGCGTTCGGCACCAGCGTTCCAGGTGGACACATGTCCCTGGGGGTCGAGCATGAAGATGCCGTAGTCCAGGACGCTGCTGACCAGCAAGGTGAACGCGGTCTCCGTCGGGGCCAGGGGGCCGCTGCCTTCGGCGGTGCTCACTCCACTCATCGCAGCAGGCCCTCGCGACGGGCCACGGCCACCGCTTCCAATTGTGAGCGGGCACCGAGCTTCTCCAGGATGCGCTGTACGTGATTCCTGGCGGTGTTGACAGCCACGCCGAGCCGCTGGCTGATCTCGGCGGCGCCCAGCCCCTCGCCCAACAGGCTGAGAGTCTCCCGCTCGCGCGGGGTGAGCCTAGCGCCCACATCGGCGGTCCGACCGGTCAGCCGATCCAATGCCTCGCCGAGCAGACCCTCACTGAAAGCCACGTCACCTGAGGCCACCCGGCGCACGCCGTCCTGCAGTTCGCGCAGGTTACCGATTTTGAGGATGAGTCCCGATCCGCCGGCTTCGGCTACGCGGGCGGCCACGGCCGGGCTCGCTTCCCCCGTCAGCACCAGCACCCGGGTGCCGGGGGCCGCAGCCCTGAGAGGGCCGATCGCGTCGATCCCGTCACCGTCGGGCAGACGCCGGTCCAGCACCACCACGGCAGGACGCAGTTGCGCGGCATCGATCAGCGCGGCCTGGACCGACAGACTGCGGCCGACCACCTCTAGGTCGTCGGTGTGGTCCATCGCGAGCCGGATCGCCTCGGCCACCATGTCGTGGTCCTCGACCAGCAGAATGCTGATACGACCGCTGTCGGTGCGTGGGACGGCGCCCAGCGCGCTGTGGGGACTCGACGGCATCACACGGTCCTCGGGGGTAGACGCGGCACGGTGTCGGCGAACCATGTGTCGACGCCCGCCAGGGAGAACAGTCGAGCCACCTGCGTGCGGGTGCCCACCACGCACAGCTCGCTGCCCACCCTACCGGCCGTCGCTTGGGCCTCCAGCAGCACGTTCAATCCCGCGCAGTCGCAAAAATGCAGGCCCTTTAGGTCGAGCACGACACGGCCCGGCCTCCGCGCGAAGCAGTCGGCGAGCGCGGTACGCAACTGTGCGGTGCCGTCCAGATCCAGCGCACCGATCAGCTGTAGAGCGCATGCATCGGCATCGAGCACGGTAGTGACCGCGAATACCGGACCCGTCACGGTCGACCCCCTCCTACGACAATCTTGCCTGGGTAACGGACATCATTAGAGCGTAGTGAATTTGCACTAGAAGCAGTACCCGCTCCGGGCTGATGGGTGTCATCAGGGGCGGAGGAATCACCGCAAAAGCTCGAAAGGACCAGTGGGTCGCACCAATGGATCAGCGCAACGGTGCACGGGGAAGCGCCACTTGGGCGGGGTTCGAGCGAAGCGCCGGCCCTGTGAGGGCAGGACGATGCGAATGCCTGAACGGCGTGAAGGCGATGGGTATCCTGTCTCAGGGAGCTGACGCGGCCAGGGCCGGCAGCGCGGCGGGCCGCGGGGCGCCGCGGTTGGCACAGTGGTCAACGGCAGCGGTCGTCACCTGATGGGTGAGGCACACGGTGCAGGGGAGAGGGGAGTTGCGATGGAACTCCCGAGGGTCACGGATCACGACGTCCGCCCGAAGCAGGTGTGCATGAACTTCGACGGCGCCCAGGGCTGCATCGCCGCAGCGCGAGATGCCACCTCCGCGTTGCTGAAAGATCAGGTCCCGCCCGGTCATCCCACCTTTCACGACGACGTCCTACTGGTCGTCTCCGAACTGGTGACGAACGCCGTCCGCCATGCCCCCGGCCCCCTGATCTTTCGCCTGACCCTGCTTCGGGACCGGATCGAGATCACCGTGCAGGACACGGACCACAGAACTCCTGCCCCCCGTCCCCCCGACCTGGACGGCGGTCGCGGATGGCCCATCATCCAGAGCCTTGCCTGCGATGTGCAGGTATTCCTCCACCCCGAGGGGAAAACCGTCAGCGCGCAACTGGCCTGGTAACCGCGCACCGCCCTGCGTCGGGTCCACCTGCCATGCCAATCGGTCCGGGTCCGCACAGGGCACTGATCCCGTCTGCCTGATGAAGGTGAACCGGTCCGGGGCACCCACCGGCGAGCCCGCCGCCACCTCCACTGAGAGCGGGGGAGCGCGTCGGGCGGGTGACGTCCTGCACTCGGTCTGTGCTGCGGTGATGGCGGTGGGTAACCGTTCAGGATGCGAGGCGGTGGAGGTCCTGTTTCGCTGGTGGCATCCACTCTCCCCCCAGATCTCAGGAGTGATCATGAGCGTTGCAGGCGAGTCCGGTAGCCGCGCCCAGCAGATGCGTGACCAGGCGCAGAAGTTCGAGAAGGCGGCGGAGCGGGCCACTGACCCGGCGGAGCGCCAGCGGCTGAAGGACAGGGCCCAACGGATCCTGGATCAGAGCAAGAAGGAGAGCGACCGGGGCAGCGGGGACATCGACCCCATGTGACCGCTCTACACCTGTACCGGCCGGCGACTACCCACGCGATCTTCTGTGCGCGAGGGAGCGCCGGCCGGTGTTTTGCGTCCAAGCGCTCACCGTACGACCGGTGGTGACGATCCCCCACGGGACACGTATTGGTGGGGCAGCGCTGTGCGCCTGGATGCACCCGAGAGCGAGCACCATGGCGCGGGCGGCATTGGTTTGGTCGGCTCCCTGCAGCAGGCGTTTGACGAGGTCGCTGCCCGCGCCGTCGACGTCGGTGACAAGGCGCGTCCTTCGGATAGCACTCGCGATAGGGGAGTCTGTGCCCAGCATGAGAAGGGCATCGCCCTGGTCGAGGGCGTGGGCGGCGGCCGGATTACCGATCAGGCCGGTCTGGCCCACCTGGAACGTGTTGTCGTCTTGGTCGCAGCCGGCTCGGGTCGTCGACGCCCATCGCGGCCATGCTCTGAAGGGCGCGCACTGGGCCAGTTCTACGTGTCCTGAGGCGCCACCACGGTGAAGAGCGCTCCCTCGGGATCGGAGAGAACCATCCACCTGCTCGTGATGGAGGTCTGTACGGGAGAGGCGGCTCCGGCGCCGAGACCAGTGGCGGCCTCGATCGCGGCCTCGAGGTCGGGCACGTGGAAGTGGACGTGCCAGCGGGGGCGTACCTCGGGGTCCGGGGCTGCTTCGAGTGCGCCGCCGCTGATGTGGGCGACGGTGTCGTGGCCGTGGCGCAGGACGACGTGGTCGTGTTCGTAGGAGACGGTGCAACTGCCGGGTCGCTGGCTGTCCCAGTCGAGCACTTCTCCGTAGAAGATGGCGGCGGCGAACGCGTCCCGGGTCCGCAGTTCCAGCCAGGCCGGGGCGCTTCCCCGGCCCATCGACCAGTCGGGGACGGCCTCGCCGTGCCAGAAACCGAAGACGGCCCCCGCGGGGTCCGCTGCCAGGGCGGCCCGTCCGGTGCCGAAGGCCAGGGGGCCGACCGCCATGGTCGCGCCGCGTTCACGGATCCGTGCGGCCGTCGCGTCGGCGTCCTCGACGGCAAAATACGGCGTCCACACCGCAGGCACGCCGAGACTCCCGGTGAGTGCGCCGATGCCCGCAACGGGGGCTCCATTGCGGAAGGCAACGATGATGCCGTCCCCGAGATGGGTGGGACGGAAATCCCAGCCCAGTACGGCACCGTAGAACCGCTGGGCGGAATCGAGATCCCGGGCCAGGAGGCTGACCCAGCACGGGGTGCCGGGGATCTCACGGCTCGATGTCGACACAGTTGCCGGCCTCATCGGTTGCTCACGCGGGGGACGGGACCCTTCCCACAGTAGACCGGACGACGGCGACGGGCAGGCTCCGCCGCGTCCCGGCCGTGTCGACGGCGGCGGGCGGATCGTCTGAGGGCGGCGGGGTGGGGTAGTCGCCGCGGTAGGGGGTTTCCGAGGGTGCGATAGCGGCAAGGCGCCCTTCATGGTACGAATCGGATACACGATGATGACCGAGCAGGCCGGCCCCCGCGAGCTGGTGTCCCACGTGGTGAGGGCGGAGAACGCCGGATTCGACTTCTCCGTCATCTCAGACCACTCCTTCCCCTGGCTGGAGTCGCAGGGGCATGCGCCCTACGCGTGGAGCGTCCTGGGCGCGGCCGCGCAGGCGACCTCCCGGATCCCGCTCATGACGTACGTGACCTGCCCGACGTTCCGCTACCACCCGGCGGTCGTCGCCCAGAAGGCCGCGACCATGCAGATCCTGTCCCAGGGCAGGTTCCGGCTCGGGCTGGGCTCGGGCGAGAACCTGAAGCTGACCGCGTTCGGCGCGTACGGCGGCTCCGGCAAGCCGCGGATCGGGCAGGTTCCCGTCTGCTATGACCCCGACCGCGATGCAGCGGTGGCCCGTGCCCACGACCAGTTCCGCTGGTCGCTCGCCGGCTGGAAGGCCAACGCCGAACTCCCCGGCCCCGCCGCCTTCGAGCAGGCCGCACAGCACACGCGGCCCGACGACGTGGCCGCGGCGGTCGCGTGCGGCGACGACGTGGACGCCTTCGTCGCAGCGGTCCGCCCGTACGCGGAGGCGGGCTTCACCGAGGTCGCCCTCATCCAGATAGGCGGCGAACACCAGACGCCGTTCCTGGAGTGGGCAGAGACGAAACTGCTGCCCGCCCTGCGAGACCTGTGAGGATGCGATCGTCATGGACCGCGCTGCTCTCTTCGATGTCGACGGCACCCTGACCGACACCAACCACCTCCACATCACCTCCTGGTGGGAAGCCCTGCGCCAGGCCGGGCACCACGTGCCCATGCACGCCGTCCACCGGGCGATCGGCCTGCCCGGGGAAGACCTCCTCGACCATCTCCTGGGCGAGGACCGGGACCACTCCGGCGACGCCCGGCTAAGCGCCGCCCACGACACCCTGTACGCCACGTACTTCGACCGGCTCCCCGCCTTCGAATCGACCGCGGAACTGCTCGGCGCACTGTCGAAGGCAGGGTGGAAGGTCCTGCTCGTCACCTCGGCGACCGACCGGGAACTCAAGGCTCTGCGGCAGGCCATCGGCGCGGAGGACGCCATTACCGACACCGCGACATCCGATGACGTCGAGGAAGGCAAGCCCGCGCCGGACCCTGTCCAGCACGCCCTCGAACTGGCGGAGGTGCCGTCCGGGCGTGCGGTGTTCGTCGGTGACTCCGTCTGGGACATGAAGGCGGCCGGCCGGGCCGGGGTGCCCGCCGTCGGCCTGCTGTGCGGTGGAATTCCCGGTGACGACCTCGAAGAGGCCGGTGCGGTCGCCGTCTACCGCGACCCGGCTGATCTCCTGGCCGGCCTAGATGACAGCCCGTTCTCCCGGGTACCTACCTGAAAGTCCCTGCGGCGTCAGCGGCATGATCGCCGCGAGGCGTTCGAAGGAGGCCTGGAAGCTGATCTACGGGGAGGGCGACGCTTCCGAAACTACCGACGTGGGGCGCTGGGGCGCGCGGGATGTGCACGTGACCCCGTGATCGTCTTCGGGACGATGGACGACAAGGAGCCGCTTCGCCGCCCGGCCGTGTCGGTGATCACCTCCATGGTCCAGGTTCCTGCAACCCCATGCCGCCAGGGTGTCTGGTAGGGGCTAATCGGGGCAGGCGGTGGGCATGAACGAATCGGTTGCGAACGTGTCCAGTACCTACTACGTCACCGTCCGAGGAGAGCGCTTCACCTGCGGTGAAGTGACGGGTCTGGGTCCCCAAGGGGACCTTGGGCTGCCCGGTCAGGTGCTCACGCTCACCCTGGACGACTGCGTCCTCACCGACGCGCCGGGGGCACAGGAATGGGCCCTGTCCACCGAGGCTCCCGCCGAGCCGTGCAACGTCAAGATCGAGGAGATGAGGGCGGGTTCGGTGGCCCCGCTCACCACGTGGTACCTCACAGACGCCCGGCCGGACTCGATCACCGACCAGAGCACGACGGCGACCAGCCACGAAACGCGGATCGGCCGACTCACGATG
This sequence comes from Streptomyces sp. NPDC058289, assembly GCF_042880975.1. Classification (NCBI taxonomy): domain Bacteria; kingdom Bacillati; phylum Actinomycetota; class Actinomycetes; order Kitasatosporales; family Streptomycetaceae; genus Streptomyces; species Streptomyces sp. NPDC058289. The sequence continues at coordinate 22,350 of NZ_JBHVYI010000091.1, read as the reverse complement.
CACGCCGCGAAGATCTCTCCGGACACGCCATAGGCCCTGGTAGGCCACGTGCCCGCCCAGCGCACCATGAGCGGCCACAGCAGCCCGCACACCGCCCGGCCGGCATCCGCGTCTTCCTTGCCGAGCCCGGGGCTTGAGAACGCGGAGGACGTGGACCTCAGCGACCCCGACCCCGACCCCGAGCCCGACTTCGTGGAGTGGCGAGGCGCCGGCCCCGAGGAGTGGAAACGTTCGTGTGAGGAACGGACCGGGCCTTGCTAGACGCCGGACAGCCATCCGGCACCGAAGTCCGAGAGGTCCCGTGCGCGCTGCGCCCGCTCTTCGATCAGCCGCCGAAAGCCGGCCACGGCGTACCGCTCGCCGGTCGCCGAGCCGCGCCCGCGGATGCCCGCCACATCAGCCAAGAACTGCTGGGGCTGGGGCTGCCAGCCGACAACCAGGACACGCAGGCCCAGACTCTCCGCCCGCCGGTGCAGGGCAAGGAGATGGAGCAGGCCGTCGGTGTCCAGGGACTTCGCGCCGTGTACGTCGACCATGAGGTCCCGCTCGTCGGCGGTGACGCCGTCCAGCGCCCGCTCGAGCGCCGCGCCCGCCTCCTTGTCGAGCGCCCCGGTGACGCTGACCAGTACCGTGCCGTGACGCTGGACGTTCGTGGTGATCAATGCGCTCTCCTTCCGCCCGGGGCGCCGATGCCTTCGGGCCTCCCCATCCTGGGGCTGCGTTCCCCCGGACGGGTGCGAGGCTCGCTGGCGTTCCGATAGGAAGTTGGACAGCTGAGGCTTCGGGTTTGAGACGGGTGGCGCGCCTGAGGGGAGGCGCAGGCGACGAGCACACGATGATTCGGGCCGCCCACGGTGACCGGGCAAGGCAGGCCACCCCCACCGTGGTGCGGGCGGCCCATTGCGAGGCCGGCATTGGTCCCCGCGCCCAGGGTGCGGTGCGGACGCATGGGACGCCATGCCGTGGGCAGCGGTGAGGGATGACGACGATGCTCGGTGCTTTTGTTTTCGGTACTCCCGATCCACCTGCGTTGGCCGACTTCTACCGGGTCCTGCTGGGGTGGGAAGAGGTCGAGCGTGAGCCGCAGTGGGTCCGCCTGCGGGACCCGGAGCGGGAGCGCCCAGGTCTCAGCTTCCAGCTGGAGACCGACCACACGCCTCCGGTGTGGCCCCCGCTCCCCGGCACGCAGCAGATGCAGGCGCACCTGGACATCCAGGTCGACGACTTGGAGGGGGAGACCAAGCGGGCCCTCGCTCTGGGCGCGACGGCGGAGGAGCACCAGCCTCAAGAGGGCGTGCGCGTCCTGCGTGACCCGCACGGTCACCCGTTCTGCCTCTTCCTTCCCGGCGCCTGACCGACCCGCAACGGACGGGGAATGGAAGCAGCCCGCTTCGGGAGCGTGCACCGTCGCACGGCTGAGGGGCGGCCCCAGCATGCCGCTGGCGAAGGAAGAGCCCTTTGCGCGCCTCGGTAGGCTGTTTTCGCCGCCTGCTGCCGGGCAGGCGCGGACCATGAATCAGTCGAAGGCACCGGTACTCGAGGCATTGGCCGCCTATCACGCCGGCGGGCAGACGCCGTTCACGCCGCCGGGTCACAAGCAGGGGAGGGGCGCGGATCCTCGCGTACGAGCGGTGCTCGGCGACGCGGTGTTCCGCTCCGATGTGTTGGCCACAAGCGGGCTGGATGACCGCACCTCATCCCATGCCGTGGTGGCTGCGGCGCAGGCCCTCATGGCGGAGGCGGTCGGCGCCGATCACGCCTTCTTCTCCACCAGTGGAAGTTCCCTGTCGGTGAAGTCGGCGATGCTGTCCGTGGCGGGGCCGCACGAGAAGCTGCTGGTGGGGCGGGATGCCCACAAGTCCGTCGTCTCGGGCTTGATCCTCTCGGGCATCCGGCCCGTCTGGGTCGACCCGCAGTGGGACGCCGAACGCCACCTCGCGCACCCGCCGTCCGCCGAGGCCTTCGAGGCGGCCTTCGCCGAGCATCCCGACGCCCGAGGGGCACTGGTCACCACGCCGACCCCGTACGGCACCTGCTCGGACTTGGCCGCCATCGCCGAGGTCTGCCACCAGCGGGGCCGCCCCCTGATCGTGGACGAGGCGTGGGGCGCCCACCTGCCCTTCCACCCCGACCTGCCCACATGGGCCATGGACGCCGGCGCCGACATCTGCGTGACCTCCGTCCACAAGATGGGATCGGGGCTGGAGCAGAGTTCGGTCTTCCACCTCCAGGGAGACCTGGTCAAACCCGAGGTGCTCAGGAGCCGTGAGGACCTGCTCGGCACCACCAGCCCCTCCATCCTCATGTACGCGGCGCTGGACGGCTGGCGCAGGCAGATGGTCGAGCAGGGCAGGGTCCTCTACGACGACGCGCTGGCCCTGGCGCACGAGGTCCGCGACCGCATTTCCCGCATCGATGGCATGCGGGTACACGGCCGGGAGGACTTCTGCGGGCCCGGCAAGGCAGCGGACATGGACCCCCTGCAGATCATCATCGACATCAGCGCTTGGGAGGTCACCGGCTACAAGGCCGCCGACTGGCTACGGGAGAACCACCGGATCAACCTCCACATCGCCGACCACCGCCGCATCAGCGCCCAGCTCACGCACGCCGACGACCCCGGCACGGCCGAGACGCTGCTACGTGCCCTGACCGACCTGGCCGCACACGCCCCGCAGCTGCGCACCGGCCAGCCGGTCGACGTCCCGCCGCCGTCCCGGCTCCGACTGGAACAGGCGGCTCTGCCCCGCGACGCCTACTTCGGGCCGACCGAGCAGGTGCCCTGGGAGAAGGCGGACGGACGGATCACCGCCGAGATGCTGACCCCCTACCCGCCGGGCATCCCGGCAGCGGTGCCCGGCGAACGCCTCACCGCCGACGTACTGCGCTACCTGCGCTCCGGAGTCGAGGCGGGCATGGTCGTCCCCGACGCGGTCAACACGAACGTCACGAGCGTGCGGGTGCTCCGCGAGGACTGAAGCCGCGGCGACAACGGGCATGGACGACGGTCCGCCGCGACGAGCAGAGAGGGCCGAACACCGACGCGTCCGGGCCTGCGTAAGTCGCCTACGCAGCCATTCCGACCCACTCGGCGATCGTCCAGCGAGTTCCCTCGGGCGGGAGGTCGCCGACGGGTGCTCCCGGCCAAGGGCGAAGGCTCACAGGCTGGAGCCGCCGGTAGCGTCGATCACCTTGCCGGTGACCCAGCGTGCGTCGTCCGAGGCCAGGAAGGCCACGATGTCGGCCACGTCGTCCGGCCGGCCGACCCGGCCCAGCGCGGCCAGGGAGGCCGCGTGGGCTTCGGCCTCCGGGTTGCCGCGCAGCCAGCCCGCGTTGACGTCCGTGTCGATGATCCCGGGGGCGACCGAGTTCGCGGTGATGCCCCGGGCTCCCAGCTCCTTGGCGAGGTTGAGGGTGAAGTTGTCCAGGGCGCTCTTGGTGGCGCCGTAGGCGATGGCCTCCGGCATGGCGAGGTGAGCCGCGCCGCTGGAGATGTTGATGACCCGGCCGGCGTCGCGCAGTCGCTTCAGCCCCTCTTGCACGATGAAGAACGGTGCTCGCACGTTCACAGCGAAGACCTCGTCGAAGCCGTCCTCGGTCAGTGACGCCAGGTCCGCGCTTCGTCCTATGCCGGCGTTGTTGACGATGATGTCGACGACTGGCTCGGGTGCGTAGTGGGGAGTCTGGGCGTCGAAGGCCGACCACAGGGCAGCGGCGTCGCCGCGATGGCCCAGCTCCGCGTGGAGGGCGAAGGCCCGTCCGCCGTCTTTTCGGATGCGCTCCACGACGTCGTGCGCCGCGGTCTCGTCACGGGCGTAGGTGAGCGCGACAACAGCGCCGTCCTGGGCAAGCCGCTCCGCGACAGCTCGCCCGATGCCCCTGCTGCCGCCGGTGACCAGCGCGATCTTTCCTTCAAGTCGCTGCGAATCCATGGTGGTTGACCCTCTTCTATTTGTTGAGTGTTCGACCAAGAAAGAAGTTAGCGCGATTTCTTGGTCGAGCACTCTAAAATGTGACGCATGGCTGAGACACCCAAGCGCGGCCGCCCGCGCACCTTCGACCGTGCAGCAGCGCTGACCGCGGCCACCCGCCTGTTCTGGGAGCGAGGCTACGAAGGCGTTTCCATCGGGGACCTGACCGCGGCGATGGGGATCCGCTCAGGGAGCCTGTATGTGGCCTTCGGGGACAAGAAGTCCCTGTTCGAGGAAGTGGTCAACGCCTACGGCCGGTCACCTGTAGGCAGTTTCGCGGGCGTGGCGCTCTGCGAGGAGTCCACCGCGTACGGGGCGTTCGCGCGCATCCTCCGGGAGGCCGCGGTCATCTACCCCGACCCCGCCCACCCGGCCGGCTGCCTTGCCATCAGCGCCGCCACCAACGTCACTCCGCAGGATGCGGAGGTGCGGGTGTTCCTCCGCGACCTGCGCAACAAGAACGTGGACGGGTTCGAGGCCCGGCTGCGGGAGGCGCAGCAGGCCGGAGAGTTGCCCGCCGAAGCCAGCCCCCGAGCCCTCGCCGACTACTTCGCGACGATCCTCCAGGGACTCTCGCAGCGAGCCCAAGATGGCGCTACCGCCCACCAACTGACCGCAGCGGTCGAACTGGCACTGACCGCCTGGCCGACGGCGCAACCCTGATCAGGTCACCCATTCCGACCGGCAAGATCACGATCTACAAGTGGAGTAGACGTGCGGCCCCTCCCTGGAACCGGCAACGCGCCGCTCATGCCGTCGCTGTACACGAGCATGTGCGCGGATCACGGGGTACGCGCGCGGCATGCACGGACATCCCACGTGTGCCGAGGCGGTGATCACCGGCGTCGACATAGATGCGTTCTTCCTCGGTACGGGCCTGGACACTCGAGCCCTGTCCCACCTGCGAGCCCGCCATCCGGGCCTGGCTTGGCTCAGCACCCTCAACCTGCGCGGCACGCGCGATCTCCTGCGCCGCTCACGCATCCTCGACGGCGAAGGTCTGCGCAGCCACCTGATGGCACCGGTAAGGCGACGTCGAGCACGGCGTGCAGGACAGCCCAGGGACCGAAGCGGAGCGTGTCCGGATCGGCGTCGAGCCGCGCGCGGCTCGACGCAGGGGTCGACGGACCCGTGCCGCACCGTGAGGACGAAGCGGGGTCCTACGAACAGCATCACCTTGCCGGTCTCGACCACCCCGTCGTCCTCGACGTACCAGACGGTCTTCAGCGCGACGGCCAGGACGTCGCCGAAGCGCTCGCGCTTGGGAGCTCGACCATCGTCTCGTCCCGCGACTGCGACCGCCGCCTGCCGCCATACGGAGCAGTCGCCTCGTAAACTTGCCGATCGCGGGTAGGGGCTACGCATGATTGCTACCGAATCTCTCGCGGCCGAAGCCATCAGCTCACTGCTCCTGATCATCATCGGAGTGGTGGTGGCTGTCCTCTTGATCGGCGCCTTCTGGTACGGCAGCCGACGCAACGCCCGGCGCAGGGCCCCCGCCCGCCCCGCTGAGCAGAACCCGGAGGCACGTGCTCGCCAGGACTCCTGGCAGACCCCCGACGACGACGGCCCCGGACACACACCCCGCGTATGAACGTGCCCTACGAGCCCCCCCTGCGCCCACGGCTGAGGGCTGCCCGCGGCGGCTGAGGGACCTGTGACATCCGCGTCGTCATCCTGGTCCAGGAATGGGCGGGGTGACCGCACCCGAGCGGGCGCGTCACATGGCCTACCGCGGACCGTGGCCCCGGTCCAGCGTCGCGAGTCCGTCCAGCCACCGTGTCCGGCGTTCGGAGTCGGTCTGGTCCCACCACGGAGTGCCGCGTTCGCCGAGGGCGACCTTCGCCGTGTGCACGCGGCGCCTGGCTTCGCGTTCTGCCTCCTCGTCGTGCGCCCGAAGGGCGGTGCCGACGGCACGCCGGGCCGTCATCAGGTGAGCACGCAGGCGTGCGGCGGCATCGGCGGGGAGGTCCGGGTCGGTGGCACGCCAGCGCCTGCCGCCGATGACGACGTAGCGTCCGTCCGGGGTGTGTTCCGGCGGCGAGTTTCTCGACATCACGCGCACTCGCCGTTGTCGGAGCGCTCCCCGGCTGGGAGGGGCCGGGCGAGCGCGTGCCGTCGTCGCTCTTGCGCGCATCGTGCCGGCATGGGATCGGTTCCTGACGGTGGGGGCCGGGAGGCGTACCCATCCTGCGTGCGGGATCCTTGGGGCGCATGTCGGTGGGGGACCTTGCGACGACCGGCGAGCCCCTTCAGGTGTGGATGCGGTCCTGTCGGCCCGTACGGGCGTCGCCTGGCGAGCCAGCCGCTCCGGCCTGGACGGGGCCCACTGCTGAAACCCGTCAGGATGCGGGAGACCTCGGCCGAGCAAGCCGTAGAGGTCCTGTACCAGCACGTGCGTAAGGCGCTGGGAGGCACCACGGCGACGTCGAGCGGGTCCGGGAAGCCATCGCTCACCTGCAGGAACGAGGGAACGGCGCCCGAGTGCAGCGCTGGCCTGCACTCAAGCGGGCAGGCCTTGGCGTCCGTCGTCACCAGGTGCGCGGAGATGAAGGTAGGGCCTTGAGTCGGCTCCGGCCGTGAGGCGGCGGGCCGGCCGCCACGACGACCGCTTGTAGCCCGCCGTCAGACGTAACCGGGTGATCAGTTCAGGCGCACCTCGAAACCACTGCGGGGAAGGGTGGGCATCCGGGACAGCGGAATGGTGAGGTCCTGGTCGGGGACGCTGTAGTCGAGTCGCGCCAGTTCGGTCGCGATGACCGCGAGGGCCGTGGCGGTGATGTCGTCCCCAGGGCGGCGGTGGCCGAGGGCGGGGTCCCCGCCGCCCTTTGGGGTGAGGTTTTGCAGGAGGTTCGGGGAGGTGTCGGGGCTGGTGAACCGGTGCGGGTCGAACCGGTAAGGGCGCTCCCACAGGGCGGGATCGTGGTCCTGCCCGTACAGGTCGAGCAGGACCAGGGTGCCCTTCGGGACGTGTTCCCCGTGCCAGGTCAGGTCCTGCGCCGCGAGGCCTCCCACGAAGGGGGCGAAGGGGTAGAAGCGCCGTACCTCGTGGGCGAACGCCTCGGCATGGCTCCCCTCGGGGTCGGCGCGCAGCAGATCGCGGTGCAGGGGCCAGCGGTGCAGCGCGTGGGCGGCGAAGGCGGCGTACCAGGCGATGGAGACCGTGGGTCGGATGATGTTGAGCAGCTCGACAGCCGCGGTCTCGGGGGCCGGGAGCTTTCCGCTCGCCCCGTGGTGCCAGGCCACGGTTTCCAGGGGCGAACTCTTCCTTTCCGGTTCCGGGATCCGACGGACATCGGTGATCAGCGCGGAGAGGACCTGCTTCTGCCGGCGGCGGGCACGGCGGGCGCGCAGGCGGCGCGGTCCCGGTGTGGCGAAGCCCTCGACCATGGCGGCGCAGTCGCGGGCCAGCTCCGAGACCGCGGCGTCGGAGAGGGGCAGGCCTGCCCAGTCGCAGACGGCCCGGGCGAGAACTTCGGTGGCCTCGTCGAAGACCACCACACGCTCCTGCTGCCGGTCTGCCATTGCTTCGCGCCACCGCCAGCCTACGTGCCCGCCCAGCTCGGCGACTCCCGTGCCGTCCTTCAGGAGGGCGAGGAACATTGCCTTGCGCACCCGTTGGGCGTCTCCGTCGAGGGTGTGGACCGCGCCCGCGCCCTGGCCGAAGAAGGTGTCCAGGACGGGGTTGGGCGGGACCGTGGTCCGTACGACGTGCTTCTCGTCGTAGAAGAAGGCGACCGCGTCCGGGCCGCGCAGGGCGACGGTGGGCCGTCCCAGCAGTCGGGTACGAACCGTGCCGTCGGCGCTGTCGCGCATCCGGTTGGGCAACCACGCGTAGCCATGGGCCAGCAGCCCCAACGTGCTGTCGTGCCACGGGGCGCGGGAATTCTTGGAGGGGGGCATGCTGCACGCGTACCCGCTGCTCCGAGGGACACGCGGTCGACGGCCGGACACCACTCGCTTTCGGACGGTCGGCCATTGCGCGGGGGCAGGACGACGTACGAGCTGTGCGACAGGGCTCTCAGATGTGCTGGGCGCGGTGGAGCAGGGTGTGCGTTCCGCGATGTCGCAGGGCTGCCCGTGCGGCGTTCAACGGGTGCGAAGCGCTCCACCTGGGCTTCGATGCGGTCGGCCATGGCTTCTCGCTCGCGAGTGTCCCACGTGCCGTCGGGGCCGGCGTCTGCGGTGATGTCCTGCGGGACATGGGTGTAGGCCCAGGCGGATTCCGTGCCGGCCGGGGAGCGGGTGGGGTCCGCGGTGGTCATTTGGCCGAGGAGGGCGAACGGCTCCTCCGGTACGAGTCCCATGGCGATCTGCGAGGCGAAGCGGGTGAGGCCGTTGACGCCGTCGGCGATGTGGACGGTGCCGGCGCCGTCGGCTCCAGGAGCCGTCCAGGGCACGGGGCCGGTCAGTGCCCAGTCGACCTTGAAGGTCGCGAAGTCCCACTGGAAGCGTTCCCGGTCCCTCACCAGGCGGGACGGGAGGTGTTCCTCACCGACGAGTTCCCGGTACAGGGCGGGCGCCGAGGTGTCGGCCAGGACCGCCCGGCGAGCGTCGACGGCTTCTCCCCCCCTCCGTCCTGACCCCGACCGCCGTCCCACCGCGTACGACGACCGAGGCGACGCGCTCCCCGCAGCGCAGGACGCCGCGGCCGACGTGGCGGGCCGGGACCCTCCGGCCGCTTGAGGCGCGCAATCGGTGGCGGTCCGGTCCGACATCCTCGCCACCAGTGGCCTGGACGACCGTACGTCCTCCCACGGGATCGTGGAGGAGGCGCAGGCCTTGATGGCGGACGCTGTCGGGGCGGACCACGCGCTCTTCTCCACCTGCGGCAGCTCACTCTCCGTGAAGTCGGCCATGCTGACCGTCGCCGGTGACGGCCGACTCGGTCATGGCGGCCGCCCGCGTCGACCCTCGACGTCACGGAGGCTGCGGCCACCCCGGCCAGACCGAGGTGGGGCGCGAAGCGTCTGAGGGCGACAGCACGGGGTAGTCGCCGAAAGATGGCACCACCCAAGGAGGACGAGATGACAACCGACGAGAATTCCCGACGTCACCCGCGCACCACGCCGTCCGAGGCCGAGGGGGAGAGCGGCGACCGCGAGGCCCGCCGGCAGGCCGACGAAGCCGTCGTCCGGCGTCCCGTCGGTGGCGATGACGCAGCGGATGCCGGCGGACACGAGGCCAAGCGGAAGCGCCCGGGCATCGGCCGCGAGGAGCAGGATCGCCCGCACGACCCGAAGCCGTCGGCCGACCGGGACCGATGAACCGGGACCGATGGACCGGGACCCAATGAACCGGAACCAATGAAACGGAGTGATCGCTGATGCGCACCACAGCCGCACGAGTGATGGGCGTGGCCACCCTCGGGTACGGCGTGGCGGTCGCCTGCCGACCCGAGGTGCTGGCCCGCCCTTGCGGCCTGGCAGAACAGGGCTCCTCAGCACTGCTGATCCGCGCGCTGGGCGTCCGGGACGCCGTCATCGGCGCGGCCATGGTCGTGGTCCCCGCAGGCAGCGCGCTGCGCACGGCCGTACTGTCCCGGGTCGCCATCGACGCGGGGGACGCGCTGCTCTTCGGCACCTTCCTGCCCCACCGGACCGAGCGCGCCAAGGCGGCCTCGGCCGCGCTTGTCTGGGCGGCCCTGTGCGGCTGGACCCTGACCGGCGGTGGAGGTGCGGCGGCGCCGCTCGTACAGGACGCGGCCAACGTCGCCGTACGCGCTGCCCAGTCCGCCACGCGCGCCGAACTCTGACAGGGGCGTCGAGGGCCGGAAGGCATCCATGAAGCGAAGCTGCGGTTCCTCCGTGGGCGGTGTCAGACCGCTCCTGCTCCTTCCCGTGCAGGCGGCCCTGATGATCGGGCTGGGACGGCTGGTCACCGGACCGGCGGCCGGACACTGGCCGCTGTCGGCGGAGGCCTCGATCGACAGGGACCTGGCGGAGGGGCGGGACCCGGCCATGTCCGGAGTCACGGAGTTGTTCGCCGTGCTCGCCGGCACTCAGGTCGTCGTCGGCGCGCCGCACGGCGGTGGCCGAGGGCGTGGAGCCGGAACTCACCGGACCCGACCCCGAGGCGCCCCCGGCTGACCCGCCCGTTCCCGCCCCACCTGCCGCCTGTCGGCCAGGCACCGACGAGTTCGAACCGTTGACTTCGCGGCGCGGGCCCGGCGGGGGAGCGGCGCCCGATCAGGGGCAGGCGAGTCAGTCGCTCCAGGGGTTTCACCGGCGTGGACAAGACGGCACACATTCCGTGAGGACGATCAACGGGTTTGGTGTCGGTGACGTAGCGTCATCTGGGACCGTGGTGCGGTGTGATGACCTCGTCGGTGACCTGTTTCCGCACCTCAGCGCGTTACTCGTGGAGCGTGTGCTCTTCGAGTGCGGGATGGTTCGCCTGGTCGCGAGAACCCGGGAGATCGGGGTGGCCTGCCCCGGTTGCGCGGCAGTGTCCAGTCGAGTCCACAGCACGTACGGAAGACGCCTCGCCGACACACCGGTCGGCGATCGGCCGGTGCTGATCGAGCTGACCGTGCGGCGTCTGTACGCCGGGCCGGAAGCCGTCTCGGCGCCGCCCTGCACGCAGGGGTGAGTCGGACGACGCCCCTACGGGCGGTCATGGCCTTGCCCGGCCCCCTCTGGACCGTCCCTAAGGTGCTTGGAGTCGACGACTTCGCCACCCGTCGTGGACAGCACTACGGCACCGTACTGATCGACTGCGAGACCGGACAGCCTCTCGACCTGCTGCCGGCCGCGACGCCGCTGACCCTCGCCGGCTGGCTGCGTGAGCATCCTGGCTCCGAGATCATCTGCCGTGACAGGATCGGGTCGCCACCCGCCCGACAGCACAGCCAGTAACCGCCAGACAGGTCCAGTGATTCTTCAGAGGCACATAGTGTGAGTCCCTCGACGACTCGGCGGGGTACGCAAATGGGGATAACCGTCCAGTGGATACGGACGTCCTGGACGAAGGAGTCCCGGGGAGGAGAGGCCGCCTCGCGCAGGAACGCGGTCCCGGCCGGCTTCGCTCTCTCGCATGATGAGGCCTCCTTCGCGCATGTGATTCGCATGCATGAGCGCGACGGCTTCGAGCCGAATGACAGCCGGGAAGACCTGAGCAAGGTCGATGTCCAGCTCCATGAGCCAGATGGTCGGCTGCGCGTGCTTCCCCGAGTGCAGTCCTTGTTTGCCCTGCCGCCTCGACAGCGGCGGCCCCCAGCTGTCCGACTCATCCCTGGCCAGTGGGTGCGCTGGCAGCTCAACTACCGCTTCAGCAGTGCACTGGGGATCCGGGGCTGGTCGTACTGGCTGGACACGTTCAACATCGCTTACGGACCCGTGAACGCCGACGTGTTCCTGTCGACGCCCACCGTGTTCATCGACGAACAAGGACCGCTCCGGTAACCCCGTCCTGACCGTCGACGAGGTCTCAGATGACGTTGTGTCACCGAGGTCGAACCCCACTGATCGTCCTCACGGAATTTGTGCCTGAGCCGAGACTTGAAAACGCCTGTCTGGCGTGTCGGCGTCGGCCGATGGCGGGCAGAGGTTGCCCTGCCCGTGCTCGCTACGCGGGCGTCGCCTCTCGGCGGCCCGCCGCGGTCGGTGGGGTGGCGGCTCCGTTGAGGCAGCGGTCGAGGAGTGCGTGCATACGGGCTACGGGGAGGGACGGGTTGGCCGCGGCGCCTTCTGCGGTGCGGGGGTCGGCAAGGAGGGTCTCCAGGGCTCCCGGTGTCAGGCGCGGGTTGGCGGCGGCGGCCCGGCGCACCGCCTCGTCGACGTCGTCCACCGGAGGTTCGGGCAGGGTGGGATCGGCTGCGGCCAGGGCGCGTACCTCGGGATCCGGGTGGCCGATGAGGTGGGTCCGGCCGGTGCGCGGGAAGCCGGGCAGCGTCAGCAGGTCCGAACGGTGCTCCGGGCGGGTGACGAAGACGTCCAGGAGCAGGTGTGGCGGAGCCAATGGGTGGTTGCAGGCCAGCCGGATCCGGACCTCCTCGTCGTCGTCCTGCGCGAGTGTCCCGACGAGTGCTGCGGGCAGGCCGGACCAGCTCGCCGCAACCCGGCGGAGCACCGGTTCCCCGGACACCGCGCAGGCGGCGAACCAGTCGGGCGACGGCACGGTGGCCGGGTCGGGGTCCGGCTCACTGATCGGGCAGATGCATTCAGGACTGTGCCCGATGACCCGGTCGATCATGTCGTACTCGACCCAGGCGCGGGGGAAGGGGTGGAGGCGTGCGCGCATCCGCACGTCCTCGTCGGGGTCCTCCCTCAGCTCCGCTACCAGGTCGGGTCCCAGGTCGGGCCGGGCGGCGACCATCTCGCGGACCTTCGCCTCGGGATGCCGGGCGAGCCGGGCGACGGCGTCGGTCGGAGTGTGGGGGTTCCGGGCCAGGGGGTGCACCGTGTCGGCGGCGAAGCACTGTTCGACGAGCGCGGGCGACAGAGCGCACCTGCCGAGCACGAACGGCCTGCTGCTCGGACGGATGGACGGCAGCTCGGCCTCCACCCGTTCCGGGTCCAGCTCCCAGTTGCTGTCCTGCGCCGCTTCACGGACCGCGGGGTCCGGATCGTCGAGCAGCCCCGCCCGCTGCGCCGGGGTGAGCGACTTCCACCGCCACGTGGCCCGTATCCGGAGTGCGGGGTCCTCGCGGCCGGCCATGGAGCGGAAGAAGGACAGCGGGATCTGCCGGGACGACTCGAGCTCCCCGATGATGTCGTTCGCGGTGACCTTGCCGTCCTCGCCCCCCTCCTGGGCGGTCAGGAGGGCGACGAGGATGTCGTCCGGCAGCGGTCGGACCCAGCGGGGCCAGGGGCGGAGGTGGGGGTTGGCGAGCTGCGCGCGGACGAGTCCCGACGGGTCCGTTGCCAAGGGCGCGAGTCGCGAAGGGTCTACGTGCTGGTTGCGGGCGAGCGCGCCCCGGATCCGCCGCTCCGTGTGGCGCAGGGCTGCGTCGATGACTGCGTCGGGCAGGTCGCGGTCCTTACACATCAGCTGGCTGAGCTCACCAGCCGCTTGATCCATCAGGCGTATCAGTACGTCGGAGGGCGCCGCCGGATTGAAGGCGACGCCGCGCAGCCAGAGTTCATGCAGAAAGTCGGACACCGCGTCATCTTGCCACCCCGGCGCGCGCCCGGACCGGGCCACGTGGCGACCACGCCGCTCGCCGGCAGCTCCATCCGAAGGCTTCGGTCCAGGCGGCAAGGGCCCTGCCGCTCGCTCCGGACCAACAAAACCGATCACCGAGGTCGCCCTCGTCCAGATCGGCGGCGACCGGCAGGAACCGTTCCTGGAGTGGGCCGAGGCGAAACTCCTGCCGCGCTACGGAACCTGTGAGGCGGCCCCGACCATGAACGGCATCCGCGTGAACCCGCACGCCCGGGTGGTCAGTCCAGCCGGATGGCCAGCAGGCAGGTGTCGTCCTCATGGGTTTCCGGCGTGTACGCGGCCATGATGCGGTCGAGGGCATCCTGGGCGGTGAGGCCGTCGCACGCCACCAGCTCCGCGAGGAGGGCATCGATGCCCGTGGTGATGTCCTCCCCGCGCCGTTCGACCATGCCGTCGGTGTAGAGCAGCAGGAGGTCACCCGGCCGGAGTGCCAGGGTCGCCGTGGCGTACTCGTGGCCGGGGAGCATGCCGAACAGCGGCCCGCGGTGGCCGGTGTCGAGGGCCGTCGCTCGGCCGTCGCGCAGCAGGAGCGGTGCCGGATGGCCTGCGCAGGCCCAGCGGAAGTCCCGCTGGGCGTCCACGTGTCCGATGATTCCCGTCGCGGTCTGGGCCGCCGGGTCGCCGCACAGGAGTTCGTTGAGCCAGGTGGTGAGCTGGCCGGCGTGGGTTCCCGGCGCGTGAGCGAGGCCGGCCAGGGCGTGCCGCTGCTGCGCCATCCGGGCGACGGCGCCCAAGCCGTGCCCGCAGGCGTCGCCGATGGCGAGCAGGCCCCGGCCGTCGGGCAGCAGGCGGCACTTGTACCAGTCGCCGCCGACGGCGGCCTCCGATTCGGCGGGAACGTACGCGGCTGCGACGGACAGCCCGAGCCCGGCGAGCTCGGCCGAGTGGGTGGGCATCAGGGCCTCCCTCAGCACCGAGGCCACCCGCCGCTCGGCGGCCGCTTCCTCACGTAGCTGCTCCGACTGGCGCCGGGTCGCCGCGAGCCGTTGCCGGCTGCGGACCTGCGTCGTGAGGTCGCGGGCGATGAGGTGCACCGACCACACGAGCCCGTCCGTGGAGAGGACGGGGCGGCCCACCAGGTGCAGGGTCCGGATCTCGCCGAACACGCTGAAGCGGACCTCGACCCCGGGCGGCTCCTCCCCGTCGAGCAGACCTGTCAGCAGCTTCCCGAAACGGGGTACGTCCTCCAGCAAAACGGCATCGCAGAGGTCCGGCAGCGACAGGGGCCGCGTCGCATCGGTGCGGAAGAGCCAGCACAGCCCTTCTGACCAGGTGGTGTCCCCCGACAGCAGGTCCCAGGTGCCCCAGCCCATGGACGCGATGTACTGGGCGTCGCGCGACAGGAGCTCCGCACGGTTGTGGGCGGGCCGCCAGGTCGCCAGTACGTTGTCCCCGCAGGAGGCGGCCTCGTAGAGCAACTGCGTGCGGTGCAGGCCGTCCCCGCGATGCTCGGTGTAGTCCACTGCCAGCGCCTTCAGGGCGCGCCCTGAGCGGAGCACTCCGGCCAGCGCGTCGACCAGACCGCCGGCGGCGGCTCCCGGCTGGACGTCCCGCAGCCTGCTGCCCACGTGCCGGTCGGGTGACTCAAGCCACCGGGCCGGACGGACGTGGTTCCCCGCCCGCACGGTGAAGTCCACGGTCCGGCCGGCGTCGTCGCGGACGGGCACGAGCAGTGCCGCGGAAACCGGGATGGCGGGCAGCGTGGCGCACACGCATGCCCACGGGTCGTGGCCCTCCGCCCCGTCGCCGCAGGAGTGCCCCGGGCCGTCGCCCCCGCCGCAGGCGCACGCCTGCGGCGTGCCGTCCGCCGGGGCGGACGCGGGCACTCCCTCGTCCGGCCGCACACCTGCGGCACTGGCGACGGCCTTGCGCAGGGCCGCGACCTCACGCGCGAGGAGTTCTTTCAGCGAGCCCGGGTCCTGCGGGATCAAGGGCGACAACATTCCTCACAAGGAAGCGGAGGGAAACGGGGACTCTCTAGGACCTTGTCACTGTTTGCTGCCATCGGCCGCCCAAGAACCTGGGGGACAACCGGTCGTCGAACAGGGGGAAGAATCGGGTCCGCACCCTGTTGCCGTCGGGGATGCGGTGCACATGCGACGAAGGACGGGCACGACCGCGTACTGAGGCCCAGTCGGGCCGCGTCGTCGTCGAGATCTCCACTTGGAGGTCTCCAAAGCCTGCAGTCTCGCGGTTCCCCCGATCGGCCCAGTGTGGTGGGGGCGGATCGGGGCACACGCCCGTAGCTGTCAGCCCATTCTGGAGGCCCATCAATGTCCTGCGTGTCTGCTCTGATCGTTGTGCACCTCGAGACGGCGACGGGCCACGTGTATTTTCTTGCCCGCTTTTCGTATGACGGCGGAGACCCGTACGTGGTGCAGGCGGAGTTCTTGGACGGTTCCGACGTCCTGGCACGGTGGCACTTCGACCGGCAGATGCTGACCGAGGGGCTCTACCGTCCGGTGGGGGAGGGCGACGTCGCATTCCGCCCGGACAAGGGGTCCGGCCGCGATGAACTCCGCGTCGAAATGATCGGCCGGAGCGCCGATCAGCAGGGCAATGCCGTTGTCTTTGTGGATGCCCCCGTGCTGAGGGGCTTCCTGGACGAGACCTACGCAGTCGTCGCTGCCGGGGAGGAGTTCCTCGACCTCGACAAGCTTCTCGACGAGTTCCTGGCTCGCTGAAGAACCCGTGCGTCCGACCAGAACTGCCAAGTGCCGTCTCTCGTGGACGCGGCGACAGCATGAGTGGCGGTCAGGCGGTCAGGCAACCGACCGACGAGAGGCCGCCGCCGTCAGGTGGGGTGCGAGGGACGGCGCGGGTCGGACCGGGCGCAGCGCACACAAGTGGTCGCGGCCGGCCGGATCTCCAGGCGCTCGGGCGGAATCGTCGCGCCGCAACCTTCGCACTGTCCGTAGTCGCCGCGTTCGAGCCGTCCCAGCGCCTGGTCCAGCTCGTCCAAATGGTCGTGCGCCCGCGCCATCAGAGAGGCCACGTGGGCACGCTCGAAGGCCGTGCTGGCCCCTTCGGGGTCGTGCTCGTCGTCGACCGCGACCAGGGCGTTCGCCGCGACGATCCCGTCGAAGTCGCGCCCCAGCGCGGCCACCCGATCAAGCGTGTCGTCGCGGTCGGCCGCGAGGCGGGCGCGTGCCGTCGCGAAGGCGGACGGGTCGAGCTCTTCATGATCGTAACGGGGTGCATCGCCCATATGGGGGACAACGCCGGGCAGCGGGTCCCGATTCCCGTGGCCAGTCCCGCCCCTGGCCTGGCCTGGCCAGGGGCGGGACCGGACGACGCACCAGCTCCGATCTGTCCAGAGCACTCGGTCATCCCGGACCTGGCCGCGGATCGCGGCCGAGGGGAGGGGCGGTCAGTGAGTATCCGGGGGCGACGGCACTACCGAGACGAGACGTTCGCTGTCGCCGACTGACCTGCCGGGTGATTCAGGAAAGGTTCAGGTGGAGGCGAACGACCGTGGCCGGGGCGCCGGTGTGGACTTCGACCAGGTCGCACAACTGGCGCACGGTCCACAAGCCGTGCCCGCGGGGCAGACCGGAATCCGGTGGCAGGTAGCCGAGCGTCCACCCGGGATCGGCAGGGAAGCGAGTGGGGCCGGGGTCGCTGATCTCGCAGATGACCTTGTGCCCCGTACGCCACACCGAGACTTCGCCGCGCCCTCCGCCGTGCCGAACAGCGTTGGTGGTCACTTCGTTGACGGCGAAAGCCAAACGCTCCGCCCCCTGAGGGGACATCCCCAGCTGCACGGCATGCCGGGCGACGAACGAGCGCACGTGGTGCAAGTCGGTGCCGAAGCCCATCGTGGCGTTGCTTCTCGGCGCGGGAACCGGTGACAGGTGCCGATGCCAGGCGGTGCCCTGGGGAGGGACGTAGTGACCGCTTGTTTCTGCAGCCGGGCCGGTCACCAGCTGCGGGTGGGTACGGCGGGCGTCGGCGACGATCTGGTCGGGGACCGTCCGTGTGTCGTAGGGGCAGACGATCCATGCCGGGCAGTGGGCGAAGGCGAGGTTGATGACGGCCTCGTAGCGGGTCCACTCGTCGGTTTCCAACGCGTCGCGGCCGTGCCAGACAGGCTCACCGATCACGCGCACCTGGGGATGACGCCCAGTGGCTGTGCGTTCGTCGACGTAGCGGTAGTAGGCGCCGAGGGTGCTGCCAGGCGTCTGGTACCAGTCGTCCGCTGCGATGAATTGCACTGCGCCGGCAGCACTGCCGAGTTGCTGACGCAGCAGGTCGATGTTGGCGGGTGTGGTGACGGCGAGCACTGCCTCGTCATGCTGGAGACCGTCCAGGCAGAACGGGACGGTCGCGGCCAAGAACGCCTCGTCGGACCCGTAGACCAAGCCTTGGTGCACCAACCGGGGGGTCCGCTCGGGCTGCGAGGCGGTCACGTCGATCACGCTGCTCATGCCGAGGCTCCCGGGGAGGTGACGACCAGGGCGTCCTGCTGGTCGAAGCCGGCCACGGCTATCACCTGGCACAGCAGTGGGGCGAGTTCCACCACCCGCATGTGGCGGCCCGGCTCGTATCGCTCGGCGGTGTGCACCAGAGCGCGCAGGCCGGCCAGGTCGATGAACTCAAGCGCACTCATGTCCACCCGCACGTCCCCGGACCAGTCGAGGGTGGCCTCCAAAACCGCAGCCAAAGCGTCGGTGGTGCGGTAGTCCACGGTGCCGATCACACGCATCGTGCGTTCCCCTTCCTCGAAGGTGGGAACGATCCGCAGCAGTTCGTCCTCGTAGAGCGGGGAGAGTGCCACGGTGCCCGGGTGGCAGTGGTCGTAGGTCTGCAGTTGAGCGGGGTGAAAGAGGCGGGCATCGTACTGGCAGACGGCCGAAGCAGGCTGTCCCTCGAAGACCGAGTTGACCATGCTCTCGTATGAGGCGAGCTCGTCCGCGCCGGCGATCTCACGCAGAACCCAGCTCATTTCACCGCTGACCCGGAATCCCTTGAAACCAGAGGCCGCAGCGCTTGCCATCTCCTGCCGCAGGGTGGCCACCATCGCGTTGGCGTCGAAACGCCCCGAAACCAGGTAGCCGTCGCTGGCGGTGACCACCTGCAGCTGTCCGCTGGACAACGCGGCGTCCGGATCCATCTGCGTCGACCGAAGCCAGTCGAGCACCACGGCGGGCTTCTGCCGGTCGGCGAAATACATCACTCGCTCACCGCGCTTCAACCCATCGGATACGTAGGCGGTGACCACCCGGCGCTGCTCGGAATCGTCGGCGAACGCCAGACACACGTGATCCCCATGGCCAAGGCTGTGGACCGGCCGCTCCCTGCTCCCCTGCGCGATCACCGTTTCCTCACCGTCCGCCCCTGGCTCGCGAGCCCGCGTGGAAAAGGCTCGTACCACCGCCTGCGGGCGATGTTCCAAGCCGCCGGCAATAATACCCGGTCCAGGTATGCCCTCTGACGCCGAATTCCTGCTGCGCGAGGGCGGAACGCGGTACGTGAAACACCATTTGGAGGGCGGGCATGGGGGCGAGGCGTCCTCGAGGGGGCGCCCATGCGTGCCCCGGCGTCAAGCAGGGTCCCTCTTGGACGGCTTGCGCATGCGACTTCGTCCGCTAGGCCTGTCCTGTGCGTGCTCGACCATCGTCCGGCTGCCGGGAGCCGGTGCGTAGTGCGACCCGCAACGGGTAGGCGCGCGGTACTGCCCGCGAGCGGAAGAGGACCTCCTATGCCGGCCCGGCCTGCCCCCACGTACGGAGCACTGCCCCAACGCGACGCTCTGATGGGTGGTCGTTACCGGCTTGAAGGGTCCATAGGATCCGGCGGGACGGCAGATGTCTTCCGCGGCATCGACCAAGTCTTGGGCCGTGAGGTGGCCGTCAAGGTGTTCCGCATGGGCACGGACACGGTGACTGCCGATCGCTTCTATGACGAAGCACGCCTGCTGGCCCGCCTTTCCCACCGCGCTCTGGTCACCGTCTACGATGTGGGCCGCCACGGACAGGGCGCCTTCATGGTCACGGAGTTGATCCGTGGCGCCACCCTGCGCGCCCGATTGGACGCCGGCCCCCTCAGCCCCGTCCAGGTCACACGGATCGGCTCCGACATATCGTCAGCCCTCGACCATGTCCACGCTCACGGCATCATCCACCATGACGTGAAACCCTCCAACGTCCTGCTCAGCGAGGAAGGTTCCCCGCACCTCGCCGACTTCGGGCTGTCCAGGACCGAGCACGAGCATTCCATCAGCGCACCCGACACTCTGGTCGGCACTGTCACCTACATGGCACCTGAGCAGCTCCTTGGCCAAGGCGCGAGCAAGGCCAGCGACATCTACGCCCTGGGAGTGACACTCCTCGAAGCGCTCACGGGCCACCAGGAGTACCAGGGAACGCTGGTGGAGATCGGCATCGAGCGCCTCCTGCATCCGCCCCGGATACCCGGGGGGCTGCCGGGCGACCTCGCCCGCCTGCTGAAGGCCATGACCGGCCGGGATCCCGCGGTACGTCCTGATGCCGCCGCCGTCCACTCGCGCCTGCAGGACATCGCGCACGCCCCGCGATCCCGCACCGCAAGGAGCGTGCTACCGATGGATACCCCTACGCACCGCTCGCCGTTGCGGCCCCTCGCTGTTGCGGCTCCTCGCGCTGAACCCGCACGGACGCCCGGACCGACGCATAGCAGGGCTGAGCGCCGTCGGTACGGGGCTCGGTTGGCCCTCGTCGCGGTAAGTGTCGCAGGAGCCTGCACGCTGGTGATGGGCGACATCCCCGCAGGGGAGAGCGGGACGCCTGCCACCGCGCCGGTCTGGGAGCAGCCGGCGGCATCGAGCAGCACCGCGCCGGCAGAGCCCCGGTCGATGCCGACCGCGCCGCCGCTGCCGATCGCAACTCCTTCGACCGCACCCGAACTCCAGGCCTCCACCAGGACAGCCGAGTCGCAGCGGGGCGGTGATCGCCTACCGGCGAAGGCGCCGGGGGCGGCGAAGACGAAAACCACCCCGCAGGAGGCGAAGGGCAAGAAGGACAAAGGACGGTGATCGACTCCATTCCTCTGCCGGCTTCATCTGCCGGGCGGCGTTCTGTGGTGGGTCTCAGGGCGGGCGGTCACCCGGCTGGCGGGCGCTATGCCCTGGAGTCCCGGGACCGCCTGCCAGTCACTCTGGCGCCGGGCAGCCGAGCCAAGGCCTGCCGGCGGTGGTGAGGACCTTGACGTAGACGCGTCCACCGGCGGGCTTCTCGGCGCCCCTGCAGGCGTTGCGCGGACATCCCGGGGTGACGGCGCCGGTGAGGTCGCGCCACATGGGCGCCCCGGTGAGCGAGGGCGCGTAGCCCACGAAGGCTCTGCCGCGGGTGGTGGGGGCGCTGTACTCGTTGCCGTAGCGGCTCCAGCCACCACATCGACGTCGATGCAGGGTCCGGCGGGTCCCCAGTCTCCCTTGGGGCCTTGGGGCCTTGGGGCCTTGTGGCGCGGGCCGGAGTGTTGGAGGCCCGGACAGCAGCGTGCGCCGCCGGTCCACGCTGGTTGGCGAGCGGACGCTGAAGCCGGCGGCTTGAAAGCGCGTCTCGATCTCTGCTGCCCGTTACTGCAGCCCAGGGTGGCCTCGGTCGTTTTCGCTGCGGGCTCGGTTCCCGTGCGACTCCTTGGGTGGCGCCAGGCCCAACATCTTGAGGAGCGAGGCCAGGTCGCTGGAGCTGGTGGTATGAGACTCGATCACCACTTGGGCACGCTCGTGAGGGTCCGTGGCGCCCGGGAAGGGGCTCCGGTGCCGCGGCCGGGCTGAGGCGCCCTTTCCGGACCCACTCTGCCGGTCGGGGCGCGACTGATACCTGGAAGCAGACGCGCAGACGGCTGTGGTGTCTGGGACGCGGCTAAGCCGTACGCGGCGTGAAACGACGTCAAGGGCCCCCGTCGGGAGGCGGGGGCCGAGCGAGGGCGGCCGAAGCGGCAAGCCGACGGAGAAACGTAGGGCGTTGCGACGTCGGTCTGTCATGTGGTGCTCCTCGTCCTTCCGCTCGGGTCCTGGTGGGTGTCAGCCGGATCTGCGAGGTCACTTCGGGTGCGGCGGCCCATCTGCGTCCATTCGGCAAACCACCAGGCACCGGCTATCACGACCGCCCACGCCAGCGCGCTGAGCAGAGCCATCCGCCAGGATGCGCCTTCGCTCACACGCTCGACGCCCGTCAAGGCCACCCAGCTGATGACAAGTACAGCAATCGCACGAACACTTCGGTGCTTGAACATGCGGCCCCTCCTACCCCACCCGTGCGGGCTAAACGGAAGCGTTGCGAGGTTGCCTGGGTCCTGTTGCCGAAGGCGGTCGAAACGTCTTCCCGGCTGCACCGATAGGAAACAGGAAATTTTTGTGTGCATGTCCGGGGCATGGTCGGGCAGATGATGCCTCGGAGGTTGATAACTATGGTTCCCCTGCTTCTTGTTATTCTGTTGGTTCTGGTTCTCGCCGGTGCGGGATTCGCGATCAAAATTCTCTGGTGGGTCGCTATCGCGGTCCTCGTGCTCTGGCTGATCGGTTTTGTCGCCCGCCCGAAGGGCAGCAGCGGCCGGTGGTATCGCTGGTAGCTGGTTCGCGGAGTCACAGTTCAGATGTGGTGTGGCGGTGGCCTGTCACCCCCCGGTCGGGGGATGACAGGCCACAGCCATGTCTCCATGTCCGGGCTCCATCGCTCGACTACCGGGTGAAAACGGATATCGCGGGTAATAGGCACAGTGCCGGGACGGTCGCCGTGACGCAGCAGGGGACCTGCTCACCTCCAAAGATCGACGACCGCCCCGGTCCCGGATGTGAATCAAGATGTGTACGGGAAAAAATGCGGGGCAGGCGGAGGTCAGGACGGAACGCGAGTTCCGCCGTGAACGCAGTACGGAAAAAGGAGATCCGGTGGGAAGTAATTTCCCACCGTCTCCCATTGACCGGAGGAGTTGTTTTCGCATGACTGAGAATTTTTGGGGTTACCGCGAGACCGCCGGCCGTCTGGCCGGAGCGGATCTGACGGGGTACAAGGTCGAGGCGAGCGACGGTTCCATCGGCAAGGTCGACAAGCACTCGGACGAGGTCGGCTCCTCCTACATCGTGGTCGACACCGGCCCGTGGATCTTCGGCAAGGAAGTCCTCCTGCCGGCCGGCACGATCAGCCGGATCGACGCGAACGACGAGAAGATTTACGTCGACCGGACCAAGGAGCAGATCAAGAACGCTCCCGAGTTCGACAAGGACAAGCAC
>NZ_JBHVYI010000090.1:22974-32755 GCF_042880975.1 Streptomyces sp. NPDC058289 | reverse complement strand
GCTGCTCCTTGTCCTCCTTTTCTCTTTTGGGTGGGCGGGGGGCGCTCGGGGGCGCGGGTTTTCCTTGTCGGGGGGGGGCGGGCCACCCCCCCCCCCCGGCCCCCCCCCCCCCCACGACCCCCCTCGGGTAGGTCTCTATCCATCCGGAGCCCCTTATTCACCCGTCCGAGCAGGCGCTCGGAGTGAATGGAGGGAGCGTAAGGGGGCGCTTTCGCCTCGCGTGCTGTTCCCGCTGATCTTCACCTGCCTACCGTCGTGGCTACGGGGCACGCGCGGCGGGGAGTGGTGCGGTGACGGCGGAACTGATCAGGATCTGCGATCTCGCCGGGAGGCCGCGGGGGAGCGGGTTCGTCGCGGACGACCGAGGGACGGTGCTCACCAGCCACGAGGCCGTCGCCGGACTGGCCCGGGTGGTCCTGCACGGGCCGACGTCGGGGGAGCGGACCTGGCTGGCGGGGGCCTCGGACGTGACCGCCCTGCCGGAGCTGGGGCTGGCGCTCGTACGGAGCGACGGGCTCGGGGTACGGCCGCTGCCGGTCGCCCCGCGGGGGGCGATCGCTCCCGGGACGTACGTACGGCTGTCCGCGCGGGGCTGGCGCCAGGCGCGGGTGCTCGGCGGGGCCGAGGCCACCTACGCGGCGACCTCCACGGGGACGGCGGCGGCGGCGGCGGACCGGCTCAACCTGCTCCCGGCCGCGCTGGAACTGGCCATCGGGACCGACGGCCGCGACGCGCTGCGGTTCGGCGGCGAGGCCTGCGGGGGCCCGGTGCTGGACGCCGGAACCGGAGCGGTGCTCGCAGTCCTGTGCACCGCTCTGCAGGCGGAGCACCGCTCCGGCGGCTTCGCCGTGCCCCTCACGGCCGCGGCCGCCGCCGATCCGGGCGGACCCCTCGCCGCACTCCTGGAACGAAACGCCGCCACCGTGCCGGGCCACGGCGCCGACCTGAACCTCGCCGGAGCCCTGCAGCTCACCGGGACCACCCTGGGCGCGGCCCTCGCCGCCGGGGGACCGGAGCCGGTGGACCGCCCGGAGATCGCGGCCGAACTGGACGCCTTCACCGCCGGAGACCGCCCGGTCCTCGCGCTGATCGGGCGCCCCGGCACCGGCCGCACGACCGCCCTCGCCGGCCTGGCGGTCCGCCGCGCCCGCGGCCCGCGCCCGGCCCCGACCCTCTGGCTGCGCGGCGCCGACCTACGAGTCGGGGACACCTCGCTGGGCGACGCGGTGGCGCGGGCACTGGCGGAGGCGGGGCGGATCCTGGAGGTGCCGGCCGCCGCTCCGGGGGCGGACCCGGCGTCGGAGCTGGCCGCGCTCGTGACCTCGGCCGGGCGGGCCCTGCTCGTCGTCCTGGACGGGCCGGAGGAGATGCCGCCGCGGCTCGCGGCGCGGGCCGGGCCGTGGACCGCGGCCACCGCCGCCTGGTTGGACGCGACCGGAGCCCGGCTGGCCGTGGCCGCCCGCCCCGAGTACTGGGAGTCGGCGGGGCGGCTCTACCCGTCGCGGATGCTCCGGACCCCGGCCCGGCCGGCCCGCCGGCTGCCGCCCGCCGTCCCGGTCGGCGACCTCACCCCCGAGGAGGCGGCGCTCGCCGGGGCCCGGCTGGGGATCCCGGCCGACGCCGTCCCGGGAGCCGGGGCCCGGCACCCGCTCACCCTGCGGCTGCTCGCGGAGGTCCGCGCGGCCGGGGTCACCGCCGGCCGTCCGTCCCGTGACGAGGTGTTCGCCGCGCACCTGGACCTGCTGTGCCTGCGCGTGGCCGTCCGGGTGTCCGGCGCGCTGCCGCAGCCCCGTAGACCCGGTGTCGGCGGGGCCGCGGACCCGGTCGGCGCCGACGGGCCGGACACGGCCGGGGTGTACGGGCCCGGGGCGGGCCGGCTGGCCGCGCGGGTGGCCGGGCGGGTGCACGAAGCCGCCCGGCGGTGTCTCGGGCCGGGCCAGGGACAGGTGGACCGGGCCTCCTTCGAGGAACTGTTCCCCTGGCGGTCGGGATGGGCCTCCGCGGTGCTCACCGAGGGGCTGCTGGTGCCCGCCGGAGAGGGCTACCGCTTCGCCCACGAGGAGCTCGCCGACTGGGTGCAGGCCGCGCACCTGGATCTCCCCGCCGCGCTGGACACCTTGGGCCGGGACGTTCCCCGCCACCGCATCGGACCCGTGCTGGAGGCCCTGGGCCTGCTTCCGCGCGGGGAGCGGGCAGCCGTACTGGAGCGGCTCGTGGCCCTGCTCGACGGAACCGCCGGCCCCGAGGCGCGCTGGTGGGCCGCCCGGCTCGTCGGCGAGACCCTGCTCCGCGTCCCCGACGCGACGCCGTACCTCCCGGTCCTGTACGCCCTCACCACCCACCTGACCAGGCCCGAGCCGGGCGGGGAGCACGAACCCGGCCCTACACCGGCGGGTCCGACGCCGGAGCCCGTGACGTCGGCGGACCTGACGTCGGATCAGACACCGGCCGGTTCCGCGGCGTACGCGGGCGCCCTGGGGATCCCGGGCCCGGCGGTCACCACCGCGTGGGCGGGACCCGGTACCACCGGGCACCCCCGGGTCCCCGCCCAGGGCGGAGACCCGGGGGCCGGCGGACCCGGCGGGCCGGCGGGGCACCTCCGCCCCGGGGAGGCCGCCGGGGAGGCCGCCTACGGCGGCGGCACGCAGACCGGCGGGATCACCGAACCCGGCGGCCCGCCCGAGCCCGGTCAGGGCCGGGAGGACGAGGAGGGGGAGTTCGGGGCGTGGTTCTGGACCCGGGTGCGAGTCGCCGAGGAGGACCGGTTCGAGCTCCTGCGGCGGATGCTGCCCCACGACCACCGCCTCCTCGATGCCGCCGCCCGGCGGCTGGTCCGCGCGCCGCGCCTCGTGCAGCCGCTGCTCTGCGGCTGGTTCCGCGACGAGCGGCGGCTGCTCGGGCGGCCCGGGGCCACCGTCGCCACCGCCGCGCAGGCCCTGCTCCACACCCATCGCCACCTCGCCGTCGACGACCTCGCCGAGGTGCTCGTCACCGCCGCGCACCCCCGCGCCGACGAGCTGCTCGCCGTACTCGCCGAGGACGAGCCCTCCGCCCTCAGCCGGGCCGTGGACCGCTGGGCCCACGACGAGCGGCCCGGCCGCCGGGTCGCGGCCGCCGCGTACGGGCCGCTCACCGCCCCGCACGTGCGGACCCCCGCCGACCGCGAGCTGCTGCGCTACGCCGCTCAGGCCCTCCTCGCCCGCCCCGGCGACGCCTCCCTGCACGGCAGCGCCCTCGGGATCCTGCTCCGCGACCCCCAGGCACGGGCCCGCTACCTCCCCGAGGCCCTCGCCTGCTTCCGCGACCCCGGGCGCGGCCTGCGGCTGCCCGCCGCCGCACTGGTCGCCGCGCTCCCCGTGCTGCCCGACCCGGACGCGGTGTTCGCCGCCCTGCGGGAACGGGCCGACGGCGAGGTGGTGCGCGCGCTGGCCGCGCTGACCACGCCGGGCCTGGCACGGCGTGCGGCCGACCTCGTACGGGACCACCTCGCGCGGCACCCGCAGGACGCCGCGCACGCCGCCGAGTTCGTGGACCGGCGGCTCGAACAGGGCCTGGCCGCCGCCCCCGTGCTCCGCCCGCTCGTACGGGACCTGCTGGACTCCGGTCCGCCCCCGGTACGGGCCGCGCTGGCCGGCGTACTGGCCGCCCCGGGCACGGAGTCCTCGTACACGCTCCGCGGCGAGCTCGCCGAGGCGCTGCTCCGCGAGGAGCTCGACCCGTCGGTGCTCGACACCTTCCTCGGGGCGCTGGCGGCGGGGGCGGCCGCGGGCGCGCCCGACCGCACCCGGGACCTGCTGCGGCGCACCGGCCGGCAACTGCTGCGGGCACCGGGCGGGCCGGCGGTCTTCGAGCGGCGCACGGTCGAGTTGGCGCGGGCAGAACCGGCCTTCGGCGCACTCGTGGCCCGCTGGCTGGAGCGGGCGCCGCAAGAGGCGGCGGCGCTGTTGGGGCCGAGCGCGCGCCGGACCGTCGAGACCCTCGCTCACAGCGCGTCCCCGCGGGACGACGCCGATGATGGGCAGCGGCCACCGGCATGGCAGTCTTAGACCTGCAATCGGCAACCAGGACAGGGCCTAAAGGGTTCGGGCGAGGAGCGGTCACAGTGCAGCGCTGGCGTGGCTTGGAGGACATCCCCCAGGACTGGGGACGCGGCGTCGTCACCATCGGCTCCTACGACGGCGTCCACCGGGGTCATCAGCTGATCATCGGACGCGCCGTGGCCAAGGCGCGCGAGCTCGGCGTCCCCTCCGTCGTCGTCACCTTCAGCCCGCACCCGAGCGAGGTCGTCCGCCCCGGCAGCCACCCGCCGATCCTGGCCCCCTACGACCGGCGCGCCGAGCTGATGGCCGGGCTGGGCGTGGACGCGCTGCTGATCCTGCCCTTCACGGCGGAGTTCTCGCAGCTGTCCCCGGCCGACTTCATCGTGAAGGTGCTCGTCGACAAGCTGCACGCGCTGGCGGTCATCGAGGGACCGAACTTCCGCTTCGGCCACAAGGCCGCCGGAAACGTCGAGTTCCTGCGGCAGCTCGGCGCCACCTACGACTACGAGGTCGAGGTCGTGGACCTGGTCGAGCGCGGCGAGGCCGGCGGCGGCGTGCCGTTCTCCTCCACGCTGGCGCGCAAGCTCGTGGCGCAGGGCGACATGGACGGTGCGGCCGAGATCCTGGGCCGCCCGCACCGGGTCGAAGGCGTCGTGGTGCGCGGTGCGCAGCGCGGGCGCGAGCTCGGCTACCCGACGGCGAACGTGGAGACGCAGCCGCACACCGCGATCCCGGCCGACGGAGTGTACGCGGGCTGGCTGACGGCGGACGGCGAGCGGATGCCGGCGGCGATCTCGGTCGGCACGAACGTGCAGTTCGACGCGACCGAGCGGACCGTGGAGGCGTACGCGATCGACCGGATCGGGCTGGACCTGTACGGCATGCACGTGGCCGTCGACTTCCTCGCCTACGTGCGCGGGATGGCGAAGTTCGAGTCGCTGGACGGGCTGCTGGAGGCCATCGCCGACGACGTGAAGCGCGCGCGGGTGCTGACGGACTCGTACGACGCGGAGCGCTGACGGCCTGAGGCCTGACGGGCTGGCAGTCTGACGAGCGGTTGGACAACGGCCGAGGGCCCGTATCGTCCCGGGGATTCCGGGGGCGGTACGGGCCCTCGTGCGTGTGCCGGCTGCGTCAGCCCAGCCGCGGGTCGCGCGGGGGCCCGCCGGGCTGGGGCTGACCGGGCTGCTGGGGCCAGGGCTGGCCGGGGGTGGGGTAGGGCTGCTGCCCGTACGGGGGCTGCGGCTGCTGGTGCTGGTGAGGCTGCGGCGGCTGCTGCTGCGGGTAGGGCTGCTGGGGCGGCTGGGGCTGGCCCCAGTGGTTCGGGGGCGCTTGCTGCTGGGCGCGGATGAAGTCCTCGGCGACCAGGGCGGAGAGGTTGAAGTAGGCCTCGCGCGTCTTGGGCCGGAGCATGTCGAGGTCGACCTCGGCGCCGGCCGCGAGGTGGTCGTCGAACGGGACCACGACGACACCGCGGCAGCGGGTCTCGAAGTGTCGCACGATGTCCTCGACCTTGATCATTTTGGCGGTCTCGCGGACCCCGGAGATGACCGTGAGGGAGCGCGAGACGAGGTCGGCGTATCCGTGCGCGGAGAGCCAGTCGAGGGTGGTGCTCGCGCTGCTCGCGCCGTCCACCGACGGGGTCGAGATGATGATCAGCTGATCGGCCAGGTCCAGGACCCCGCGCATGGCGGAGTAGAGGAGCCCCGTGCCCGAGTCGGTGAGGATGATCGGGTACTGGCGGCCGAGCGTCTCGATGACGCGGCGGTAGTCCTCGTCGTTGAAGGCCGTCGAGACGGCCGGATCCACGTCGTTGGCGATGATCTCCAGCCCGGAGGGCGCCTGGGAGGTGAACCGGCGGATGTCCATGTACGAGTTCAGGTACGGGATCGCCTGGACCAGGTCCCGGATCGTGGCCCCGGTCTCGCGGCGCACGCGGCGGCCGAGGGTGCCGGCGTCGGGGTTCGCGTCGATGGCCAGGATCTTGTCCTGGCGCTCCGTGGCGAGGGTGGCGCCGAGGGCGGTGGTGGTCGTGGTCTTGCCGACGCCGCCCTTCAGGCTGATGACGGCGATGCGGTAGCAGGACATGACCGGCGTGCGGATCAGCTCCAGCTTGCGGCGCCGCTCCGCCTCGGCCGCCTTGCCGCCGAAGCGGAACAGGCCGCCTCCGGAGGCGTTGTTGCCGCTCTTGGCCTTCTGCTTGCCGCGGAGCAGGCGGTCGGAGGACAGCTCGACGGCCGCGGTGTACCCGAGGGGGGCGCCGCCGGAGGGCTGGGGGGCGCCGTAGCGGGGGTCGTGCCCGTGGGGGCCCTGCGGCCCCTGCGGGCCGGTGGGACCTTGCTGCCACTGGCCGCCGCGGGGGTCGGCGTACTGCTGGGGCTGGGGCTGGGGCTGATGCGGCTGCTGTGGCTGCGCGGGCGGGAATCCGTACCCGGCGTCCGGCATCTGGGGCCGGGTCTGGGGCTGGGCCGGCGGCAGGATGTCGTACCCGGCCTGAGGATCCGGAGACCCCGGGGACCTCGGGGGTGAGGTCAACTCCGAAGGCCACCGCGGGAGTTCGGCGCCGGATGCCGGGTCGGCTCCGGCGGATCCCTCGAACGTGTCCGTCGTGCGCGGAGCCGGAATGACCGTCCCCGCGGGGGGAGTGGGCGTACGCACGACAGCGGGCGGCGCGGCGTCGACCGGCGCGGGGTTCTCGTACGGCGGGTGGGCGGCGTGCGAAGCCGATGCGTCCGGCCGGGCGGTCGGGGCGCCGTGCTCGGGGCCGGTGGGCCGGGATGCGTACGGGTCGCTCAACGAGTCCCGATCGGGCAGGCCCCCGTCCGGATGCGCCTCCGCTGCGACACTCTCCGTGCCCTGAGTCCCCTCGGCGTTGGCGGGCGCGGGTGCATACGGCTCGCCCGGCGAGGCCTCTGCGCCCGCCGGACCGGCGGCAGCGGGGGCCTGCGCGCCCCACGCCTGGTCAGCGGACGCGGCCGACTGCGGAGCGACCCCGTCCGAGGCCGCCGGGACCGACGGCAGGGCGGCGTCCGAGGCGGACGGGTGCGACGGGACCGGGCCACCCGGGTACGGCGGCAGTCCGCTGTCCGGGCTCGAGGCCTGGGCCGGCACGACGCCGTCCGAGGCCGACGGGGCCGGCGGCAGGGTGCTGCCCGGAGCCGCCGGGTACGACGGGAGCGCGGAGTCCCGGGCCGGGTCGTAGCCCGTGGCGGGGCTGTCCGAAGCCGCCGGGCTCGACGGCAGTTCGGCACCCGGGTCCGACGGGCGCCACGGCAGCCCGGTGCCGGGGGCCGGTGTGTGCGGTGAGGCGGCACTGTCCGGGGTGGCCGGGTACGACGGCCGGGGGGCGTCGGGGGCCGGGGTGTAGGCCGGAGCGGGGCTGTCCGGGGCGGCCGGGTACGACGGCCGGGGGGCGTTGGGGGCCGGGGTGTAGGCCGGGACAGAGCTGTCCGGGGTGGCCGGGTACGACGGCAGTCCGGTGCCCGGGGCGGGCGGGTAGGGCGGAACGGCAGTGCCCGGGGCCGACGGGTGCGGCGGCACGGAGGTGCCGGCGGCCGGAGCGTACGGTGCGGCCTCGGAGTCCGCGGTCAGCGCCGTGGGTGCGTCGGGGGTGCCCGGGTACGGCACGGCCGAGGCAGGTGCCTGTGCGTTCGAGACCGCGCGCGGAGCCGGCGGCGCAATGCGCATCGTCGGAGGGGTCTCCAGATCCGACGGTGGCCGGTGGGGCTCGAAGCCGCTGCCCTCGGGCAGGCCCGGGATCGCGGCGGCCGCCGGAGCCGCGCCCTGCGTGTACCAGGCCGGCGGGGTGTAGTCGATGGTGAACTCGCCCGTCAGCTCGGGCTCCGCGTCGGACTGATCGTCCGTCGGGACGTCCCACGTCCCGCCGCGCCTCTCGTTCCGATCGCCGCTCACTGGTCCTCCTGGTATGTCGAACACTGGTCCGGCGTCCCACCGCGCCACGCCGCCGCCCAGCCTAATCGGGTCCCGCAGCCGGTATCCGCCCCCGTCTGCCCACACCCGAGGCCGACCATGGGGTGCGGGCCGCCTCCATCCTGCCCATACGGCCGCATCCCCGGCCAATCCCAGCCCCTTCAGGCGCGGCCACACCACCATGGCCGCCCCCTCCGGCGCGCGGCACGCCATCAAGGCCGCCCCTCCGGTCCGGCACGCCACGATGGCCGCTCCCTCCGGTCCGACACACCATCAAGGCCGCTCCCTCAGGCGCAGCACGCCGCCAAGACCGCCCCTCAGGCCAGCACGCCGCCAAGACCGGGACCTCCGGTCCGGCACACCGCCATGGCCGCCCCGCTCTCCCGGCCTGCCCGCCGCGCCCTGGCGCTGGGGACCACCGCCGCGTGCGTGCCAGCCCCCACAATCCGGCCGCCGCGTGCGTGTCGGCCCCCACAACTGAGCCGCGGAGTGCGTGCCGGCCCCAACTCATCCGTTCCCGCCCTGTGGGTCCCCAACCCGTCCGCACTTGCCCGGCGCGCCGTTGAGACCTTGCCCGTCCCAGCGCCGCGCGCTTCCGGCCCGCCGGTCCCGCCATTGCCGGTTCGGGTCCCGCCGGTTCGGGGCCGACCTGCTCTTGGCCCGTCCGCCCCGGGCCCGCTCGTCTCGGCCAGCAGGTTCTTGGCTTGCCTGTTCCAGCGCTGCTGGTCCCGGGCCGGCCGGTTCGGCTTGCCTGGCCTTGGCCCGTCGCTCTCGGGCCTGTTCGGTTCGGCCTGCCGGCTTCCTGGTCTGCCCATCCCGGCGCTGCCGCCTCCGGGGCTGCCAAATCCGGTCATGCCTGCTCTTCGCCTGTCGACACCCGGGCCCGTTGGGCTCGGCCTGCCGGTTCTTGGCCTGCCTGTCAGGGCGGTGGCCTGCCGGTTCGGGGCTTGCCTGGCCTTGGCCCATCGGTCCTGGCTTGCTTGGCTCAGCCTGCGTCCGGGCACTGCCGGTTCCCAGGCCGCCCGTTGATGGCATGCCGTGCATGCTCCGCTGGTTCCCGACCCACCCCCTCCGGTCCACCGCGCCCGACCTGCCCGGGCCGGTCCGCGGCTGTACCCGACCAGCTCGTTCCCTTCCGCCCACTGGTTCTCGGCCGGCTCGTGCCCGTCTGCTGGTTCTCGACTGGCCGTGCAGAGCTTCCCGGTCCACCGGTTCTCGGCGTACGCGGTTCTGCCTGCTGCCGGCCCCGCTCTGGTAGGTCGGCCCCTGTCGGTGTGTGACACGTCTGAGCACGCTCTGCCGGTTCCCCGCTCGCCCTTCCGGTCCGACGGTTCCCACGTGGCCGTTCCGAGCTTGCTGGCCTCGACCTGCCATTCCCGGCCTGTGGTTCGGCTCTGCCGGTTCCCAGCACTGCGGGTCCCGGCCTGCTGGTTGCGGCCTGACGGTTCCCCGCAGCGCCGGTTCTAGGCCTGCTGCTCAGTGGCCTGCACGGTGTCGGCCCGTCGGCAGGCCGCCGCTTCCACGGTCGCGCATGCTCTGCCCGTTCCCGGGTCGCGCACCACGGCGACTGGTTCCCGGACTGCCTGTTGCGCAGACCTTTCCGCGGACTATCGGTCCGTGGAGTTCCCGGGCGCCCGTACACACCGATCCGCCCAGCCGGGGAGCCCCGAGTCGTATCCCTCGAACTGGTACCTCCCGAGTGCCCACCCCAAGCCCCAGGGTCCCTCGTGAGGCTGAACCTCGAGGCGCCCAGGCTCCGCTGGTCGGCACCCCTGAACCCCAAGGCTTCGCCGCCCCGCGCACCCCCGGCT
>NZ_JBHVYI010000090.1:0-22874 GCF_042880975.1 Streptomyces sp. NPDC058289 | reverse complement strand
CCGCCGGTCCGCACGGGAGGCTTCGCCCCTCCGCGCCCCCGGCTCCGCCGGTCCGCACGGGAGGCTTCGCCCCTCCGCGCCCCCGGCTCCGCCGGTCCGCACGGGAGGCTTCGCCCCTCCGCGCCCCCGGCTCCGCCGGACCGCACGGGAGGCTTCGCCCCTCCGCGCCCCCGGCTCCGCCGGTCCGCACGGGAGGCTTCGCCCCTCCGCGCCCCCGGCTCCGCCGGTCCGCGCTGCGTGGGCGAGCGCCCGGGCACCGCAGCTCCGCCGCCCCGGGCACCGCCGCTCCGCCGCCCCGGCCAGGCGGCCTCCGAGGGCTCAGTCGATGCGTCGGGCCGGGCCCAGGAGGCCGGTCTCCCCGTCCGTCGGCTGGGTCATCACGAACTGTCGGTCCCCCTCGGTGCACCACAGGGTGACCCCGTCGCCCAGCGTCGGCAGGGACTCCACCGCCGCCGCGGGCAGCCGCATCAGGCGGCCGAGCTGTTCCGCCTCGTCCGGGGAGACCCGCTGGACGCCGACCAGGGAGGCGTTGCGCACCAGGCGGGGAGCCGCCGGGCTCAGGTACGGGAGCAGGGTCAGGACCGACTGCCAGGGTCCCGCCGCCACGCGGCCCCGCGGCGGCCGCATGCCGCAGTCGCGGATCACCAGGACCGGACTGCCCGCGGACGCACCCTGCGGCGGCACCCGGCCGACGTCGTGCAGGGTCACGCACTGCTGGCCCCCGCCCGCGGCCTGCGCGAGCCCGGACCACACCTGGCTGCGCCCGGTCTCCACCGTCACGCGCGCCCCCGTGGCGGCCGCCCGCAGGGCCAGGACCTGCGCCGTCCACAGGCCGCCGATCAGCGTGACCTCGTACGGTGTCGGCCGGTTGATGCCGAGGACCGCCGGGCGGCCCCCCGAGTCCACGCCAATGACGACCCCGTCGTCCCCGACCGGCAGTGCGAGCGCGTCCAGCTCCGCCGCCTGGACCACGTGCCGTTCCCGGCGCGGGCCGACCAGTCCGAAGCCGCCCCGCACCGAGCCCCGGGCCGCGCTCTGCGCCGAGCCCGGAGCGGACCCCGGAGCGGACCCCGGAGCCGATGCCGGCGCAGACCCCCGCGCGGACCCCCGCGCCGAACGCCTCGTAGAACCAGAGCCCCTCATCGCGCTCCTCCCAGCGGCAGCGACGCCAGCAGCCCCGGCACCTGCTCCCGGTCCAGCCGTACCAGCCCGGCCCTGACTCCCCGAGCGGTCTGTTCCAGTCCGCGCCGCGCGGTGACCAGTTCCTCGTCGCTGCGCCCGGTGACCCGTACGTGCCCGGTCAGCGTGACCTCGTGCCGTGCGGCGGGGGTCATCGTCAGGCTGAAGTTCGTCGCCAGCGCCGGCAGCGAGGTCAACAGCGCGACGAACTGCGGAAGTCCCGCCCCGCTCCCGCCCAACTGGGGCCAGCGGCTGATCCAGTACGTGGTGTGCCGCCGGTCGTCGCAGCGCCAGGTCCGCGGGGTCTCCTCGGTACGCCGTCCCGTGGCCGCCGATCGCCCGGCCTGGGTGATCGCCATCGGGTTCGCGCAGGAGGACGTGGCCAGTGCGCCCGTCAGCTCCTGTTCCGTGAGCACCGTCGCGCGGAAACCGGCCCCCGCGAGCCTGCTCGCCAACTGGTCCGCGACCCGCACCAGACACCGCTGCGCACCCGGCAGCCCGCCCCCGCGCGCGGTGACCGCGTCGGGGCACAGCTCCGGATCCAGCTTGAGCGCGATCCAGGTGAGGCGCACCGCCGGGCTCCCGGTCAGGGCCTGGAGCGGGGCGTAGTTGCGCGCGGCCATCGACTGGGCCGGCAGGTGCGGCGCGGGCGCCGGCTGGGTGTGCTGCACGAGCTGCGCGGACTCCAGCCGGATGCCGTCCACTTCGAGGACGTCCCGTACGAGGCCCAGCGGCAGCGGCCGCTCCGCCCGGTCGGGCCGCAGCGCGGTGGCGTCCATGTCGACTTGGACCACCGCGGTCAGGAAGGTGCCGTCGCCGACCATCCCGACGGGCCGCCGGTCACGGTCCCGGTCCTTCTCCCGCTCGCTGAACGTGAGCGTCCGCAACGCCGGTTCGGCCTCGACGAGCGGGGCCAGCCCCGGCTCCGTGCCGGCCGGCACCGCCGTGGCGGCGGCCCGGCGGCGGCGTGCGCGCAGCGCCAGCGCGCCGCCGATCCACTCGGGCAGCGAGCGCCGGTGCCTGCGTACGACCGCGAGCAGGACGAGGATCAGGGCGAGCACACCGGCCGGCGCCAGCAGCAGCGGCTCCACCACCCAGGCCGCCAACAGCGCCGCCGCGGCGACCTGGAGGAGCACGAGTTGTTGCAATCGGAACGGCCCGAAACGACCCGGGCCGGACTTCGGATGCGGCGTCACTCCGGCGGGCGCGGGTGCGGGCGCCCCGGTCCGCGGCCTCACGGCAGTGGCCATCACTCGCGCACCTCACCTTTCCGGAGTTCGTACCCCTGAGCCCCGGCAGCACGCGCGACAGCCGGCCGCTCGCCCCCGGAATCTCCCCAATCCGCCCCAACACCCCTGTTTCCCCCGGCCCGGAAGGCGTGGAGCGGCTGCCTCACCCTACCCGGCCCCCACCCACCCTCCGTCAAGAGGCATAGTAGGTGGCCGGTCGGACAATAGAGGCCCGGAGACCGTACCCACCGACCGGGCCGTGCGGGGAGAATCAGGCGGCCATGGCCTCACGACGTGACGAGCTCAACGCGTACACCTTTGCGAAGCGACGCACGGTGGCCGCGTTCCTTCAGCCTTCCGCGAGCGGTTCCGAGGAGGGCGCTCCGCGACCGTTGCGCGCCGTCCTGCCCGGTGTGATCACCGCGGCGCTCGTCCTCGCCGCCTTCGGAGCCTGGGGGATGTTCAAGCCGACGGCCCCCAAGGGCTGGGACACCCCGGGCGACCACGTCATCGTCGGCAAGGATTCGACGACCCGCTACGTCGTCCTGACCACCAAGGTCGACGGCAAGGACCAGACCCGCCTGCACCCGGTGCTCAACCTCGCCTCCGCCCGGCTGCTGCTCGACCCGTCCAAGGCCAAGGTCGTCCAGGTCGAGGACAAGGTGCTGGACGCGGGCAAGCTCCCGCGCGGCCCCATCATCGGCATCCCGTACGCCCCCGACCGGCTGCCCGCCCCGGCGGAGGCGGGGAAGGCCAAGCGCTGGGCCGTCTGTCAGCAGCCCGGCGGCAACGGCAAGGGCGTGCAGACGGCCGCCTTCGTCCTGGCCGACCGCGAGGCGAACCTGATGGACGACGGGCGCCGGCTCTCCGACTCCCAGGCCCTGTACGTCCAGAGCACCGGCCCGGGCAGGGCCCGCTACCTCGTGGACGCCGCGGGCATGAAGTACAAGTTCCCCGAGGGCACCGCGGACGCGCGCACCATGACCAACGCCCTCGTCGGCGGCAGCGCCGTCCCCCAGCCGGTCACCGAGGAGTGGCTGGCCACCCTCGGCTCCGGCGACGACCTGGCCTTCCCCGAACTGCCGGGCGCCAAGGCCGGGACCGCCGCCGGGGTCAAGGGCCTGGCCAGCACCGACGACAAGGTCGGCATGGTGCTGAAGGCCGTGACCGGTGCGGGTGCGCAGCACTACCTGGTGGTGCCCGGCAAGGTCGTCCCCGTCTCCGACTTCGTCGCCTGGCTGATGATCTCCTCGCCCGCGACCGACCGGCTGGACATGCACGGCAAGCCCCACGAGGTGGACCTCCAGTCCATCAACCCGGACCGCACGCCCTTCAAGGGCGACGCGAAATGGCCGCTGAAGAAGACCGACCGGATCAACGAGGTCCGCGCCACCGGCGCCACCGCCGCGGACGGCGCCCGCGACACCGTCTGCAGCGTGCTGCGCTCGGTCGACGCCCAGGGCCGCCAGACGCTGAGCACCTGGGCCGGCACCGGATTCCCGGTCGACATCACCGCCACCGGCACGAGCGCCTACGTCACCCCGGGCACGGGCCTGCTCTACACCCAGACGCAGGGCCGCCAGACCACCGCGGGCGGCGCGCTCTTCCTGGTCACCGACACCGGCCTGCGGTACGCCGTCCAGGCCAACGGCGACAGCGACGCGGCCCAGCCCTCACCCGGACCGAGCGCGAGCTCCGGCCAGGGCGGGCCGACCACCTCCGACGGCCGCCCCGCTCCGAGCCAGGCCCAGGCCCGGCTCGGATACGCGAACGTGGTCCCGGTGACGGTGCCCATCGCCTGGTCGGAGTTCCTCTCCAAGGGGCCCCGCCTCGACAGCAACTCCGCCCGTCAGCCCCAGGGTTCGTGATGCCGAGCACAGCGAAGCCCGCCTTCGCCGCCCTGCTGGCGGCCGCCGCCCTCACCGTGGGAGCCGGGCCGCAGCCCTCGTACGGCAACGAGAACGGGCACGGGACCGCGCACGGGGCGGCGCATGCGGCCGCGCACGGGGCCGCGTACGGGAGCGCGCGCGAGACCCCGTACCCCCTGAACCTCGCGGGCGCCGGCGAGTGCACCTTCCCGATGAAGAAGCAGATAGAAGACCGGCCCTGGGCGCTCCAGCGCCTGCTGCTCGACGAGCTCTGGGCGCAGACCAAGGGCCGCTCCAAGGACGGGAAGAGCGTCCGCGTGGCCGTCATCGACACCGGCGTCGACCGGGTCAACCCGCAGCTCAGCGACGCCCTCGACATCGGGGCCGGCCGGGACTTCCTCGATGCCAAGGGCGACGGCACCGCGGACACCGTCGGGCACGGCACCAAGGTCGCCGGGCTGATCGCGGCCCGCCCGAAGCCCGGTACCGGCTTCGTCGGGCTCGCCCCCGAGGCCACGATCATCCCGATCCGGCAGAACGACGGGCAGGGCAACGGCAACGCCGAGACCCTGAGCGAGGCCATCACGCACGCGGTCGCCAAGGGCGCCCAGGTCATCAACATCTCGCAGGACACCGAGGTGCCGATGACCCAGGACTCCAAGCTCGGCCAGGCCGTCAAGAAGGCCGTGGAGGCAAACGTGGTCGTCATCGCCTCGGCGGGCAACGACGGCCTGACCGGGAAGAAGCGCCCCACCTACCCGGCGGCCTTCCCCGGCGTCCTGGCCGTGGGCTCCTCGGACCGCAACAACGAGCGCGCCGCCTTCTCCCAGCCCGGCTCCTTCGTCGGGATCGCGGCGCCCGGGGTCGACATGGTCTCCACCGTCCCCGGCTTCGGCCAGTGCGTGGACAACGGCACCAGTTTCTCCGCTCCCTACGTCGCAGGCGTCGCCGCCCTGCTGCGCGCCAAGCACCCGCAGTGGACGGCGCAGGAAGTGGTCTGGCAGCTCCAGAACACCGCGGAGCGCTCCGTCAACGGTCACGACGACTACGTGGGCTGGGGCGTGGTCGACCCGGTCCGGGCGCTCACCCAGTCCGCCGTGGGAGCAGAGCCCCCCAAGGCCCCCGTGCCGGACCCCGGGCCGCCCCGCGCGGCGGCCCCGGAACCGGCCGCGATGCGCACGAGCGAGACGGCGCGCGAACGCGACGAGCGGCTCGGCACGTACGCGCTGGGGATCGGCGGGGTGCTCATCGCCGTGATCGCCGGTACCGCCACGGTGGTCCGGGACGCCCGGAACAGACGGCGCCGTTTGCTGTGAACGGTCACGGTTCATCAACAGATCCCAAAGGGCTGTGTTGGGTAAGGCCGATCAACTGACTACAGTGATCGGAGGCTTCACGACTGTGATCGGGGATGGTGTGTGAAGCGGAGGGGATCCGGGGGCGCGTGGCTGAAAACCGCCTCCTCGAAGTACCGCTCCGCCGCGCGATCCGCCGGTTCTGTCTGGCGAATTGAGAGATGAGGAGCTTCGGATGACCAACAATTTCGGACTCGCTGATGACCCGGTAAAGCAGGCACTGAACAAGATTTCGGAGACCGCCGACAGCGTCACCCGGCAGTCCCGGGAGCTGGCGGACATCCTCGCCACCGTCAGTGCGGGCTGGACCGGTGTGGGTGCGTCGGGGTTCACCTCCGCGCAGACCGTCGTCAACGAGGACCACGACGAGATCCGCCGGCTGCTCGGCGTCCTGCACAACGCGGTCGGGCAGACCAAGAACCTGAGCAACGCGCAGGACGACGACGTGGTCTCGGCGTTCCAGGCGGTCAAGGCGTCCAGCGGCGGCGGCAACACCTCCGCACTGAACGGGATCTGACCCACTTCCTCACCC
Organism: Streptomyces sp. NPDC058289; assembly: GCF_042880975.1. NCBI lineage: Bacteria > Bacillati > Actinomycetota > Actinomycetes > Kitasatosporales > Streptomycetaceae > Streptomyces > Streptomyces sp. NPDC058289. The sequence goes on along the minus strand of NZ_JBHVYI010000090.1, from coordinate 16,711 downwards.
ACCTGCCCCGCCCCGTGCGAAGGAGAAGAGCATGACCGCGAACGACGGGCACACCAAGGTCCGGTACGAGAGCGTCCAGGTGATGGCGGACCGCATCCGCATCGTCTCGGACAACATCAAGAAGGACCTCGACGAGATGGGTGCGGCCCTGACGGTCGTCACCGACACCTGGGACGGCGAGGCGCACGCCCAGTACGTCGAGCTGCAGCGCAAGTACAACGCCAAGGCCGACCACATGCGCGCCACGCTGCGCCAGGTCGCGGACCTCATCGAGCGCGGCAAGAACGACTACCGCGCCACCGACGTGAAGGCCTCGCGCCTGTTCACCGAGGCCTACTAGGCCCTCGGCACCGCGAAGCGCCGCCGGAAACGGCAAAGCACTGCCGGCAACGGCAAAGCACTGCCGGTAACGGCGAAGCACGAGGAGAAGGGGCGCGCCCGCACCGGGCGCGCCCCTTCCTCCGTCTCCGCGAGCCCTACGGCTCCTGGCGCGGATCCCGGTCGAGATCGAACTCCCCGTCCCTGGCCCCGAGTACGAACGCCTCCCACTCGGCGGCGGTGTAGCGCAGCACCGTTTCCCGGTCCAGCGAGGACCGCATCGCCACAGCTCCCTCGGGCAGCCGGGCGATCTCGACCCGCTCCTCGTCGGGAGAGGTACCGGGCGGGCCCTCCCACTCGACGCCGCTGATGTCGAGCCCGTACAGCTCGTCCTTCTCCTGCTGAGTGCCCATGCGCGGCCTCTCCTTCGGTGGTGCGATCCCTGCCGATTATCGACGCTGACCAGCCGCGCGCGGGGAGCTTTCCGCAACCCTCCCAGGCCCCTTCCGGACCCTGGGCCCCCGCGCACCGGCCGGCGTCCCGCCCTACATCCCCGGCATCCGCCCGATCTGGATCAGCGAGGTCCCGCGCTTGCGCGAGACGAAGGAGGCCCGGCCCGCAGGCATGGGGCGCGGCCGCACGTTGCCGACCAGATCCCCCTCGGACGGATCGCCGGACAGCACCACACCCTGCGCGCCGAGCTCCTTGATCCGCTGCATGAACGGCTCGTACAGCGCCCGCGAGGCACCCGCCGAGCTGCGCGCGATGATGAAGCGCACCCCCGTGTCGCGTGCGAACGGCAGGAACTCCACCAGCTGCGCCAGCGGATTGCCCTGGCTCGTGGCCACCAGGTCGAAATCGTCGATGATGATGAACACGTCGGGGCCCGTCCACCAGCTGCGGTCGCGCAACTGCTGCGGAGTGACGTCCTGCGGGGGCTGCCGGCGGGCGAACACCCCGGCCAGCGCCTCCATGTGCATCTGCAGGGAGCTCGCCATCGGCGCGTACTCCAGCAGGTGTTCCTCCGGCAGCGCACCGAGCAGGCTGCGCCGGTAGTCGCCGACCACCAGCCGTGCCCGGTCCGGTCCGTAGCGCTCCGAGATCCGCTGCGCGACGAGCCGCAGCAGGTTCGTCTTGCCCGACTCGCTCTCGCCGAACACGAGGAGGAAGGGGTCGGTCTCGAAGTCGACGAACACCGGCTCCAGCTCGGTCTCGTCGATGCCGATCGCGATCCCGCGCTCCGGGCGGTCCCCGCCCTTCGGGAGCTGGTCCGCGTGGAGCAGCCGCGGCAGCAGCCGCACGCCGGGGGCGGCCTGGCCGGCCCAGTTCTGCTTCACGGCGTCCACGAAGGCGGCCGTGGCCTCCGACAGGTCCTCCGCCGCGTGCGAGCCGTCGACCCGCGGCAGCGCGCCCAGGAAGTGCAGCTTCTCCGCGACCTGGCCGCGGCCCGGCATCCCCGTCGGGACGTTCGCCGCCACCTTGCGGTCGAACTCGGAGTCCATGACATCGCCGAGGCGCAGCTCCAGCCGGCTGAGGATCTGGTCCTTCAGCGCGGCCCGGACCTCCATGTACCGGGCGACCGTGATCACCACGTGGATGCCGTATCCCAGCCCGCGGGACGCGATGTCCGTGACGACCTGCTCCAGGGCCTCGTACTCGCCCCGGAAGCCGCCCCAGCCGTCGATGACCAGGAACACGTCGCCCCAGGCCTCCCCGGGCAGCTCGCCCGCGGCCCGCCGGCGCCGGTAGGTGCCGATCGAGTCGATGCCGTTCGCGCGGAAGAACTCCTCGCGCCGGCGCAGCACTCCGGCCACCTCCGCGACCGTACGCCGCACCCGCTCCGGGTCCAGCCGGGACGCGATCCCGCCCACGTGCGGCAGTTCGGCCAGCGAGGACAGACCGCCGCCGCCGAAGTCCAGCCCGTAGAACTGCACCTCGCGCGGGGTGTGCGTCAGCGCGAACGAGGAGATCAGCGTCCGCATCAGCGTGGACTTGCCCGACTGCGGACCGCCGACCACCATCATGTGGCCCGCCGCACCCGAGAAGTCCCGGTACAGCACCTCGCGCCGCTGCTCGAACGGCTTGTCGATGAGCCCGAGCGGTACGACCAGCCCGCCCGGCCGCGTGTACCCCTCCGCGTGCAGCCCCCGCTCCGCCGACGGCGCCAGCGCCGGCAGCAACTGGTCCAGCGGCGGAGCCTGGTCCAGCGGCGGCAGCCACACCTGGTGCGCCGGCACCCCCTGCCCCTCCAGCCGTCCCACGATCACGTCCAGCACCGTGTCCGCCAGCGCGTCGTCGCCCTGCCCGGCCCGCTCGGCCTCCGCCGCCCGCGCCGACAGGTACGCCGGGTCCGGAGCCGCGTACACCACGGGCACCGGCGCCGCCGTGAACAGCACGGGCCGCCGCTCCACCGGGAACAGCCCGACCGAGAGGTCGGGCCCGCCCGAGCGGTAGGTACCCGAGACGTACGCGGCCTTGAAGCGCGTCATCTCGTCCGTACCGAACTTCAGATAGCCCGAACCGGGCACCGACGGCAGGTGGTAGGCGTCCGGCACGCCGATCGCGGTCCGCGACTCCGCCGCCGAGAAGGTCCGCAGACCGATCCGGTACGACAGGTACGTGTCCAGCCCGCGCAGCTTGCCCTCCTCCAGCCGCTGCGAGGCCAGCAGCAGGTGCACGCCCAGCGACCGGCCGATCCGGCCGATCTGGATGAACATGTCGATGAAGTCCGGCTTCGCGGTCAGCAGCTCGGAGAACTCGTCGATGACCAGCACCAGCGAGGCCAGCGGTTCCAGCGGAGCACCCGCCGCGCGGGCCTTCTCGTAGTCGTGGATGTTCGCGTAATTGCCCGCCGAGCGCAGCAGCTCCTGGCGGCGCTGCAGTTCGCCCCGGATCGAGTCGCCCATGCGGTCCACGAGCGTGAGGTCGTCCGCCAGGTTGGTGATGACCGCCGCGACGTGCGGCATCTGCCCCATCCCGGTGAAGGTCGCACCGCCCTTGAAGTCGGCGAGTACGAAGTTCAGCGTCTCCGAGGTGTGCGTGACGGCCAGCCCCAGCACCAGCGTGCGCAGCAGCTCCGACTTGCCCGAACCGGTCGCGCCCACGCACAGCCCGTGCGGGCCCATGCCCTCCTGCGCGGCCTCCTTCAGGTCCAGCATCACCGGGGAGCCGTCCTCGCCGACCCCGATCGGCACGCGCAGCCGCTCGCCGGCGGAGCGCGGCCGCCAGGTCCGGGCCACGTCCACGGCGGCCGCGTCGCCCAGGTTCAGCAGGTCGGTGAAGTCCAGATTGGCCAGCAGCGGCTCGTCCTCGTCCCCGCCGCCCGTCCGCAGCGGCGCCAGCTGCCGGGCCAGCGCCTCGGCCGCCGGAAGCGACAGAGTGTCGGGCACACCCTCGTAGGCGAAGCCCGCACCCGACTCCAGCCGCAGCCGACCCGGCCGCACCACGACCGACAGCCCGCCGCGCGCCTCGTCCAGCTCGCCCGCCACCACCTCGACGACGGTGACCCCCTGGAGACCCTCGGCCGCCGCGAACACCGAGTCCGGCGGCACCAGACCCCCGCGGGAACCCGAGTCCAGTACGAGGACCACGTGCGGCTGGTCCAGCATCGGGGAGCCCTCCCGGCTGAACCGGGGCCGCCCCTCCAGCCGGGAACCCAACAGCCCTTCCAGCTCGGCGATGTCGTCGCCGAACAGCCGCTTCGTGCCCGCCCCGTCGATCTGACCCGGAACCTGGGTGTGCGGCAGCCACTTCACCCAGTCCCACTCCGCCACCGAGCCGGGTGCGGCCACCACGGCCACCATCAGGTCCTCGGGGGAGTGCAGCGTCGCCAGTTGCGCCACCAGCGCCCGCGCGGTGCCCCGCGCAGACTCGGGCTCACCGGAGACCGTCACGTGGTAGAACGCCCGCAACGACACCGCCATCGGCAGCCCGTCCAGCGAGGAGTGCACCCGCAGGAAACGCTGCATGGCGCCCGCCGTCAGCGGCTCCAGCTCGTCCACCGGCGCCGTGTCCGGAGCCACCAGAGGGGTCGCCAGGCGCTGCGCGCCCAGCCCCAGCCGGGCCTGTCCGAAGTCCGCGTCGCCGACCCGCCGCTCCCACAGCCGCGAGCCCTCGGCCACCACCGACCACAACTGCTCCGGAGCCGGGTGCAGATACAGCTGCGCGTCACGCTGGACCCGCGCGGTCCTCCGTACCTGACGGCGCGTTTGCGCCAGGTACTTGAGGTAATCCCGCCGGATATCTGCCATTTGCCCTTGCGTACCGCGCCGGTGCCGCACCAGCTGGGCCACCAGCATGCCCACCGTCGACACCATCATCAGCACGCCCATGATGCGCATGAACGGCGCGGCACCCGGCATGAAGAAGAACACGGCGGACGAGCCCATCCCGAGCATCGGGAGGAGCTGCATCAGCACGCCCTCCTGCTGCCCCCGGGGAAGTTCCGGCGGTGCCTCGAGCCTCAGTTCGTCCGAAGGCACTTCGGGCGGCAGCGACCGGGGCGGACGTTTGACGACGATCTGGCTCACCGGAGCATCAATCCCTCGAAAACAGACGGGACGTCGCAACCGGCGCCCTCAAGTCCCGGGCGCGAAGGGGGTCTCCTTCGCAGAGAGGTGATCCTACTTGCCGACAGTCATCGGGCCTCCCGGTAGGGTGGCGCGCGCAGCATGCGCATCCGCGAATCGGCTGCGCACCGGGGGCGGACCACCGTCTCCGCGCACACCCACGCACACACCCACCGGGGGGCATCAGGTGAACACCGCCGAGGCGACCGGCTTCCGCAGGGTCACCGTCGTGGCTCCCGACAGCCGCATAGACGTCGCCCTCCCCGAGGACATCGCCGTCGCCGACATCTACCCCGAGCTGCTGCGCCTCACCGGCCAGACCCAGCCCGTCGGCGCACCCACCGGCTTCCACCTGGTCCTGCGCTCCGGCACCGTCCTCGACGGCGCCCGCACCCTCGCGGCCCAGCAGGTCCTCGACGGCGAAGTGCTGAGCCTGCGCCCGTTCGCGGAATCCCTGCCGCCCGCCGTCTTCGACGACGTCTCCGACGCCGTCGCCGCCGCCGTGGTGCGCGACCGCCACCGCTGGAGCGACGACATGCTGCGCGGCGCGGGCCTGACCGGCGCGGCCGTCCTCTTCGTCCTCCTCGGCTTCGTCCTCTGGTACGCCGACCCCGTCCTGCACGACATGCACGGACTGCCCGGCATCATCGCGGGCTCCGTCGGCGTGCTCCTCACCGCCGCCGCGGGCGTCCGGGCCCGGGTCTACCGCGACCGCGGCTCCGCCGTCGCCCTCGGCCTCGCCGCCGTACCGCACCTGCTGCTCGCCGGCGCCGGCATCATCGCCCCCGCCGCGGTCCAGGGCCCCGGCCGGCTCCAGTTCCTCCTCGGCTGCGTCTGCGTGCTCGTCGCCTCCGTCGCCCTCGTCGCCCTCACCCCCGACGGCGACGCCCCCTTCGTGGCGACCACCTTCCTCGCCGCCACCGGGACCCTGGCCACGTTCGCCGCGATCGCCGCCGACGCCGGCGCGACCTCCGCCGCGGCCGTCTGCGCCCCCACCGCCATCGGGCTCGTCGCCTTCCTCCCCGGCTTCTCCGCCCGCTTCGCCCGCCTCCCCATCGGCTACGCCGCCCCGCAGAGCGCCACGGCCGAGTACGAGACCCCGGACCGCTACGAGAGCGAGCCGTACGGTGAGCGCTCCGCCGCCGACGGGCACGACTCCGGAGCCCCCCTCGACGCCGAGGCCATCGCCGCCCAGGCCCGCCGCGGCCACGAGATGCTCCTCGGCCTCGTCGGCGGCTGCGCCGCCGTCGCCGTCGGCTCGGCCGCCGTCCTCGGCTTCTCGGACAACACCTGGGCCCGGCTCCTGGCCCTGGCGACCGGCCTCGCGATGCTGCTGCGCGCCCGCCTCTTCCGCTACACCTCCCAGGTCGCCTGCACCCTCGTGGCCGGCTTCGCCGCCCTGGGCCTGCTCGTCCTGGGCCTCGCCATGCACCCGCCGGCCGCCCTGCTCCGTGAGCTCGCCCTGTACGGAGACCACAGCGGCCTGGAGATCCGTACGCTCTGGCTCTCCGCCGCCGTCGCCGCCGGTGCGGCCCTCTTCGCCGGAATTGCATTGGTCATTCCCCGCAAGGGTCTGTCACCCTTCTGGGGGCGGCTGCTCGACCTCACCGAGGCGGCGGTCCTGCTCAGCCTGGTCCCGCTGGCCCTGGCCGTGCTCGACGTCTACGCCCGGGCCCGAGCTCTCACCAGCTGAGACGAGGGGCTGCGGCAGCCTGGTACGCTGTGTGACGGCCGTTTGTGTACGCGCCTCGGGTTCTTCCGGAGGCTGCGCTCAACGGATCCCGCCTCCCGAGTTACGGAAGATCCCCAGAGAATTCGACCTGGGGCACTCGGTGGCTATGTAGACCTATTACAAGGAGTACGCGTGCCGCTCGACGCCGCAGTCAAGAAGCAGCTCATCGCAGAGTTTGGTGCCAAGGAGGGCGACACCGGCTCCCCCGAGGTCCAGGTCGCCATGCTGTCCCGCCGCATCTCGGACCTGACCGAGCACCTGAAGCTCCACAAGCACGACCACCACTCCCGCCGTGGTCTGCTGATCCTGGTCGGTCAGCGTCGCCGCCTGCTGCAGTACCTGGCCAAGAAGGACATCCAGCGCTTCCGTACGCTGGTCGAGCGCCTCGGCATCCGCCGCGGTGCGGCCGGCGCCAAGTAAAGACGCTGTGAAGGGAGCGGTCCCCACATTGAGTGGGCCGCTCCCTTTGCTGTACGTGCGCGACGTACCGGACGCTTTGTAGTCTGGAAGCGTCCGCGTCGTAAGACGCGCACAACTGAAGAGGAGGAGCGCCCTCCCTACGCCGCCGGTCCTCGGTAGTGGCATCCGGAAAGCCCGTACGCGGCTTCGCCCGGCTGCTTCGATCGAAGACCGGCCCGCACGCCAGGAGCGCTTCTCCGCAACCGTCCACCACCACACGGGTGGCGGACGGAGACGACGAAAATGGAGAAAACGCTAGTGGAGAACGAGACCCACTACGCCGAGGCCGTCATTGACAACGGTTCCTTCGGCACCCGCACCATCCGCTTCGAGACGGGCCGTCTGGCCCGCCAGGCCGCCGGCTCCGCCGTTGCCTACCTGGACGACGACACGATGGTGCTTTCCGCCACCACCGCGTCGAAGAAGCCCAAGGACCAGCTCGACTTCTTCCCCCTGACGGTGGACGTCGAGGAGCGGCAGTACGCGGCCGGCAAGATCCCCGGCTCCTTCTTCCGCCGCGAGGGTCGCCCCTCCGAGGACGCGATCCTCACCTGTCGCCTGATCGACCGCCCGCTGCGCCCGTCCTTCAAGAAGGGCCTGCGCAACGAGATCCAGGTCGTCGCGACGATCATGGCGCTCAACCCCGACCACTTGTACGACGTCGTGGCGATCAACGCCGCCTCCGCGTCCACCCAGCTGGCCGGTCTGCCCTTCTCCGGTCCGATCGGTGGCGTCCGCGTCGCGCTGATCCGCGGCCAGTGGGTTGCCTTCCCGACGCACACCGAGCTCGAGGACGCCGTCTTCGACATGGTCGTCGCGGGCCGCGTGCTCGAGGACGGCGACGTCGCGATCATGATGGTCGAGGCCGAGGCCACCGAGAAGACCATCGCCCTGGTCAAGGGCGGCGCCGAGGCGCCGACCGAGGAGGTCGTGGCCGCCGGCCTCGACGCCTCGAAGCCCTTCATCAAGGCCCTCTGCAAGGCCCAGGCCGACCTGGCCGCCAAGGCCGCCAAGCCCGAGGGCGAGTTCCCGGTCTTCCTGGACTACCAGGACGACGTGTTCGAGGCCCTCTCGGCCGCGGTCAAGGGCGAGCTCACCCAGGCGCTGACCATCGCGGGCAAGCAGGAGCGCGAGGCCGAGCTGGACCGCGTCAAGGACATCGCCGCCGAGAAGCTCCTCCCGGCCTTCGAAGGCCGCGAGAAGGAGATCTCCGCCGCGTACCGCAGCCTGACCAAGGCCGTGGTCCGCGAGCGCGTCATCAAGGACAAGGTCCGCATCGACGGCCGCGGGCTCACGGACATCCGTACCCTCGCCGCCGAGGTCGAGGCCATCCCGCGCGTGCACGGCTCGGCGCTGTTCGAGCGTGGCGAGACCCAGATCCTGGGCGTCACCACCCTCAACATGCTCCGCATGGAGCAGCAGCTGGACACCCTCTCCCCGGTGACCCGCAAGCGCTACATGCACAACTACAACTTCCCGCCGTACTCGGTCGGCGAGACCGGCCGCGTCGGTTCGCCGAAGCGCCGCGAGATCGGCCACGGCGCGCTCGCCGAGCGCGCGATCGTGCCGGTCCTCCCGACCCGCGAGGAGTTCCCCTACGCGATCCGCCAGGTGTCCGAGGCTCTCGGCTCCAACGGTTCGACGTCCATGGGCTCCGTCTGCGCCTCCACCATGTCGCTGCTGAACGCCGGTGTGCCCCTCAAGGCCCCCGTCGCCGGCATCGCCATGGGCCTGATCTCCCAGGAGATCGACGGCAAGACCCACTACGTCGCCCTCACCGACATCCTCGGTGCGGAGGACGCCTTCGGCGACATGGACTTCAAGGTCGCCGGCACCAAGGAGTTCGTCACCGCGCTCCAGCTCGACACCAAGCTGGACGGCATCCCGGCCTCCGTCCTGGCCGCGGCCCTCACCCAGGCCCGCGACGCCCGCCTCCACATCCTCGACGTGATGATGGAAGCGATCGACACGCCGGACGCCATGTCCCCGTTCGCCCCCCGGATCATCACGGTCAAGATCCCGGTGGACAAGATCGGTGAGGTCATCGGCCCCAAGGGCAAGATGATCAACCAGATCCAGGAGGACACCGGCGCCGAGATCACGATCGAGGACGACGGCACCATCTACATCGGTGCCGCCGACGGTCCGGCCGCCGAGGCCGCCCGCGCCACGATCAACCAGATCGCCAACCCGACCATGCCGGAGGTCGGCGAGCGTTACCTGGGTACGGTCGTCAAGACCACCACCTTCGGTGCCTTCGTCTCCCTCATGCCCGGCAAGGACGGCCTGCTGCACATCTCGCAGATCCGCAAGCTCGCCGGTGGCAAGCGCGTGGAGAACGTCGAGGACGTGCTCGCGGTCGGCACCAAGGTCCAGGTCGAGATCGCGGAGATCGACTCCCGCGGCAAGCTCTCCCTGGTCCCCGTGATCGACGGCGAGGCAGCCGGTGATGCCTCCGATGACGCAGGCAAGGACGACTCCGACAAGTGACGTCGCGTAGTTCCCGTGTGACGGCCCGCCCCTCTTCGGAGGGGCGGGCCGTCGCCCGTACCCAAACACTGCTCAAGGGCGCCAACGGCATCGGCACCGTCCGCCGCACGGTCCTCCCCGGCGGACTGCGCGTCGTCACCGAGACCCTGCCGTCCGTCCGCTCCGCCACCTTCGGGATCTGGGCGCACGTCGGCTCCCGGGACGAGACGCCCACGCTCAACGGCGCCACGCACTACCTGGAGCACCTCCTTTTCAAGGGCACCGAGAAGCGCAGTGCCCTCGACATCTCCTCCGCGATCGACGCGGTCGGCGGCGAGATGAACGCCTTCACGGCGAAGGAGTACACCTGCTACTACGCGCGGGTGCTCGACACCGACCTGCCGCTGGCCATCGACGTCGTGTGCGACATGCTCACCGGCTCGCTGATCCTCGAATCCGATGTCGACGCCGAGCGCGGAGTCATCCTCGAAGAGATCGCGATGACCGAGGACGACCCGGGCGACATGGTCCACGACCTGTTCGCCCAGACCATGTACGGGGACACCCCGCTCGGGCGCCCCGTCCTCGGCACGGTCGACACGATCAACGCGCTCACCGCCGACCGGATCCGCCGCTTCTACAAGAAGCACTACGACCCCACCCACCTGGTCGTGGCGGCCGCGGGCAACGTCGACCACAACAAGGTCGTACGCCAGGTCCGCGCGGCCTTCGAGAAGGCCGGCGCCCTGACCCGCACCGACGCCGAACCGGTCGGTCCGCGCTCCGGAACCAAGCGGATCCGCACCTCCGGCCGCGTCGAGCTGGTCAACCGCAAGACCGAGCAGGCCCACGTGGTCCTCGGCATGCCGGCCCTGGCCCGCACGGACGAGCGGCGCTGGGCGCTGGGCGTACTGAACACCGCGCTCGGCGGAGGCATGTCCTCCCGCCTCTTCCAGGAGGTCCGGGAGAAGCGCGGTCTCGCCTACAGCGTGTACTCGTACACCTCGGGCTTCGCCGACACCGGCCTCTTCGGCGTCTATGCCGGCTGCCGCCCCAACCAGGTCCACGACGTACTGCGGATCTGCCGGGACGAGCTGGACAAGGTCGCCTCCGACGGGATCACCGACGAGGAGATCCGGCGGGCCGTCGGCCAGCTGTCCGGATCCACCGTCCTCGGCCTCGAGGACACCGGCGCGATCATGAACCGCATCGGCAAGAGCGAGCTGTGCTGGGGCGACCAGATGTCGGTCGACGACCTGCTGGCACGGATCGCGGCCGTCACCCCGGACGAAGTGCGCTCGGTCGCGCAGGACGTCCTGGCCCAGCGGCCCTCGCTCGCGGTGATCGGCCCGCTGAAGGAGAAGCAGGCGGCCCGTCTGGACGAGGCCGTCGCCTAGCCGGGTGAACCCCCAGGAGCACGTTGCCCGGGCCCCGGGACAGGGCCCGGGTCCGTACGCACTTTAAGGAATGACATGAGCAAGCTGCGCGTGGCAGTTCTCGGCGCCCAGGGCCGCATCGGCTCCGAGGCGGTCAAGGCCGTCGAGGCCGCCGAGGACATGGAACTGGTGGCCGCCCTCGGCCGAGGAGACAAGCTGGAGACGCTGGCCGAGGCCGGCGCCCAGGTCGCGGTCGAGCTGACCACCCCCGCCTCGGTGATGGAGAACCTGGAGTTCCTGGTCCGCCACGGCATCCACGGAGTGGTCGGAACCACCGGCTGGACCGAGGACCGCCTCGCCCGGCTGAACACCTGGCTCGACGCTTCCCCGGCGACCGGTGTGCTCATCGCGCCGAACTTCTCCATCGGCGCCGTCCTCACGATGAAGTTCGCCGTTCAGGCCGCCCGGTACTTCGAGTCCGTCGAGGTCGTCGAACTGCACCACCCGAACAAGGTCGACGCCCCCTCCGGCACGGCGACCCGTACGGCGCAGCTCATCGCGGCCGCCCGCGCGGAGGCCGGCCTCGGCGCGCAGCCCGACGCCACCGCCACCGCCCTCGACGGCGCGCGCGGCGCGGACGTCGACGGGGTCCCGGTGCACGCGATCCGCCTCCGCGGCCTGCTGGCCCACCAGGAGGTGCTCCTCGGCGGCGAGGGCGAAACCCTGACCATCCGTCACGACTCCCTGCACCACAGCAGCTTCATGCCGGGCATCCTGCTCGGCGCGCGCCGCGTGACGCAGACCCCGGGCCTCACCTTCGGCCTGGAAAACTTCCTCGAACTCGGCTGACGAGCAGGCGGCTGCACCCATGCGCGCGAAGATCCTCTACTTCATCACGGCCGCGGTCCTGGTCGTGTACTTCGTCCTGGTCGGCAGCAGGGGCCTGATGCTGATCCGGCACGGGACCTGGCTCACCGTCACCTTCGGGGTGGCGGTGCTGATCCTGCCGGTCATCGGCGTCTGGTTCCTCTGGAAGAACACCCAGTTCGTCACCAAGGCCAACCAGCTCGGAGCCGAGCTGGAGGCCGAGGGCGGACTGCCCGTGGACGAGCTGGAGCGGGACAAGTACGGCCGGATCCTGCGGGACTCGGCCGACGAGGTCTTCGCGCGCCGCAGGGCCGAGACGGAGGACGCTCCGGGGGACTGGCGCAGCTGGTTCCGCCTCGCCATCGCCTACCACGACGCCCGCGACACCCCGCGGGCCCGCAAGGCCATGCAGCGGGCCATCTCGCTACACGACGGAAAGCCCGTACAAGCCTGAGCCTGTACGGGCTTCCCGTGCGGGTGTGACGCCCTCTCGGGGGCGGTGGGGCGGGCTGCCTCAGGCCGGCACGGCCCGGTACTCGTCTGCCCAGGCCTCGACCGAGCCGGCGGCCCGGTCGAAGGCCTCGGTCCGCGACAGGAAATCCGCGTTGTGGTCGGTCAGCAGGACCGGCAGCTCGGCGCCGCCGTGCGCGGCCACCGTCAGGGCCTGGCCCTGTACGGTCCGCGGCAGTCCGAGCCAGCGCACGGGCTGCTGCACCGTGCGGACCTCGCCGACCTGGTTCCAGGGGAGCGAGCGGGTCGTGAAGAACCCGGCCACGCGCAGCCCCTTGGGGCTCACCCAGACGCCCGTGCGCAGCAGCCGCACGGCGGAGCCGACCACGGCGAGCGAGGCGAGCAGACCGCCCAGGGCGCCGGTCCAGGTGCCTGCGGCCACGATGATCACGGTGGCGAACAGCATGAACGAGCCGAGCAACAGCAGCACGGCGGCGATGGCCACCCGCCAGGGCCCCGGACGGTAGGGGCGACGCCAGCGGTCGGGGTCTTCGTAGGGGAGCGTCTCCCCGGTGTCGTGCGCGTCGAATGCGCCGTCGGCCGTCAGGAAGGGCAGGGGCACGGCAGGACCTCACTCACATGCACGTTCGGTTGGGCTGTGCCCGTGAGGCTACCGCCCCTCGGAGGCCTCCGACTGCTGCGACTTCGCCGGTGCGTGGCTCGGCTGCAGTGCGGGGATGCCGAAGAGCAGCGACCCGACGAGCCCCGCGACGACGGTCAGTCCGACCAGACTACGGGCGGCGATCTGGGTCTTGCTCAGACTCTCGCGCGGCGGCGGAGTGACGTTGCTGCGGAATCGGTCGGCCTCGGCGACGAAGGCGAACGGGACGGGTTCGCGCCGGCGGAACATGGGGAACGACTCTCCTCACGGTCAGGGCCCTTGGGGCAGTGGGGGAAGGACGGGCGGACGTTCTACGAAGTAGGACGCACGAAAGGCCCGATCGGTGCCGATTTTCGGGACATTAACCAAATTTTATGGCGCTGCGTCAGCTCCGCCGGCGCGAGCCCGGCGAGCGCGACGGGCCCGGCCTGCCCGTTCGGCCCCGCCGGCCGAGATGCCTCGTATGCATGAATCTTCCGGTTCCGCACGGATGTACGGAACAAGTCTGAAGTGTCCGTATTGCCACGTTTCGTAAAGTTCATCTAGGCTGATCAAACGGACCCGGCACTGCTTGAACCCCCGAGCAGGCAGTGCCGGGCTCCAACACCCTCATCACGTCCCCCGAGGGGACACCGCGAGCATGGCAGCGAGTAGCGTGTTACCCATGGCTCCGATCTCGACTCCGCAGACCCCCTTCGGGCGGGTCCTCACCGCCATGATCACGCCGTTTACGGCGGATGGCGCACTTGACCTCGACGGCGCGCAGCAGCTCGCCGTCCACTTGGTGGATGCAGGCAACGACGGCCTGATCATCAACGGCACCACCGGTGAGTCGCCGACCACCACTGACGCGGAGAAAAACGACCTCGTACGAGCCGTACTCGAAGCGGTCGGAGACCGGGCCCACGTGGTCGCCGGCATCGGCACCAATGACACCCGTCACACCCTCGAGCTGGCCCGCCAGGCCGAGCGCACCGGCGCTCACGGCCTGCTCGCGGTCACCCCGTACTACAGCAAGCCGCCGCAGGAGGGTCTCTTCCGGCACTTCACGGCGATCGCCGACGCCACCGAGCTCCCGGTCATGCTCTACGACATCCCGGGCCGCAGCGGTGTCCCGATCAATACGGAAACACTCGTCCGGCTGGCCGAGCACCCCCGTATCGTTGCCAACAAGGACGCCAAGGGCGACCTCGGACGCGCCAGCTGGGCCATCGCGCAGAGCGGCCTGGCCTGGTACTCCGGTGACGACATGCTGAACCTGCCGCTCCTGTCGGTCGGCGCGATCGGCTTCGTCTCCGTGGTCGGTCACGTGGTCACCCCCGAGCTCCGCGAGATGCTCGAGGCCCACCTGGGCGGCGACGTCCAGAAGGCCACCGAGATCCACCAGAAGCTGCTCCCCGTCTTCACCGGCATGTTCCGCACCCAGGGTGTGATCACCACCAAGGGCGCACTGAACCTGCAGGGCCTGCCCGCGGGCCCGCTGCGGCTCCCGCTGGTCGAGCTGACCGCCGAAGAGACGGCGCAGCTCAAGATCGATCTTGCCGCCGGCGGGGTACAGCTCTGACATCAGACTTCACAACTGAATAAGCAGAACCACCCAAGACAACAGCAAGTGCACGAATGACATGCGCGCCACGTGCCTCGACGGGTACGTGGCCGCGCGTGGTGAAGGAGAACCTTTTGAGCCATCCGCATCCTGAACTCGGTCCGCCGCCGAAGCTCCCCAAGGGCGGCCTTCGGGTCACCCCCCTGGGCGGGCTCGGTGAGATCGGCCGCAACATGACCGTCTTCGAGTTCGACGGCCGCCTGCTCATCGTCGACTGCGGTGTCCTCTTCCCCGAAGAGGAGCAGCCGGGCATCGACCTGATCCTGCCGGACTTCTCGTCCATCCGGGATCGCCTCGACGACATCGAGGGCATCGTCCTCACGCACGGCCACGAAGACCACATCGGCGCCGTCCCCTACCTCCTCCGGGAGAAGCCGGACATCCCGCTGATCGGCTCCAAGCTGACGCTGGCGCTCATCGAGGCCAAGCTCCAGGAGCACCGCATCCGCCCCTACACCCTCGAGGTGAAGGAAGGCGAGCGCGAGAACCTCGGCCCCTTCGACTGCGAGTTCATCGCGGTCAACCACTCCATCCCGGACGCCCTGGCCGTGGCCATCCGCACCGGCGCCGGCATGGTCGTGTGCACCGGTGACTTCAAGATGGACCAGCTCCCGCTGGACAACCGCCTCACCGACCTGCACGCCTTCGCGCGCCTGAGCGAAGAGGGCATCGACCTTCTCCTCTCGGACTCGACGAACGCCGAGGTCCCGGGCTTCGTCCCGCCCGAGCGCGAGATCTCGAACGTCCTGCGCACGGTGTTCGCCAACGCCAACAACCGGATCATCGTGGCGAGCTTCGCGAGCCACGTGCACCGGATCCAGCAGATCCTCGACGCCGCGCACGAGTACGGTCGCAGGGTCGCCTTCGTCGGCCGCTCGATGGTCCGCAACATGGGCATCGCCCGCGACCTGGGCTACCTGAAGGTTCCGGCCGGCCTGGTCGTGGACGTCAAGACCCTCGACGACCTGCCGGCCCACGAGGTCGTCCTGGTCTGCACGGGTTCGCAGGGCGAGCCGATGGCGGCCCTGTCCCGCATGGCGAACCGCGACCACCAGATCCGGATCGTCCCGGGCGACACGGTCATCCTGGCCTCGTCGCTCATCCCGGGCAACGAGAACGCGGTCTACCGCGTGATCAACGGCCTGACCCGCTGGGGCGCCAACGTCGTGCACAAGGGCAACGCCAAGGTGCACGTCTCCGGCCACGCCTCCGCAGGCGAGCTGCTGTACTTCTACAACATCTGCAAGCCGCGGAACCTGATGCCCGTCCACGGCGAATGGCGCCACCTGCGCGCCAACGCCGAGCTCGGCGCCCTGACGGGCGTACCGAAGGACCGCATCGTCATCGCCGAGGACGGCGTCGTCGTCGACCTCATCGACGGCAAGGCCCGCATCTCGGGCAAGGTCCAGGCCGGCTACGTCTACGTGGACGGCCTCTCGGTCGGCGACGTCACCGAAGCCCACCTCAAGGACCGCAAGATCCTCGGTGACGAGGGCATCATCTCGGTCTACGTCGTGGTGGACAGCACCACGGGCAAGATCGTCAGCGGCCCGAACATCCAGGCCCGCGGCTCCGGCATCGAGGACTCGGCGTTCACCTCCGTCCTGCCGAAGATCGAGGAAGCCATCGCCCGCGCCGCGGCCGACGGCGTCGCAGAGCCGCACCAGATCCAGCAGCTCATCCGCCGCACGATGGGCAAGTGGGTCTCGGACGGCTACCGCCGGCGCCCGATGATCCTCCCGGTCGTCGTCGAGGTCTGACCCTCGCCGTAGCGACCACACCGGAGCGGGGCAACCGGATTTGCATCCGGGGGCCCCGCTCCAGTACGTTTACGTCTCCACCTCGCACGACCCCCCGGCACACACGTGTGCCCGGCCGTGTCGATGCGGGCGGGTGGGATTCCAGAGCAGGGAAACCTGATAAAGTCTGGCTCGCCCGAAAGGGAATGGCTCTCCAATGGCCATCCAATTCAAATCCAAGTCGGAAACGACACGGAAATGATCTGGTAGAGTTGGAATCGCCGGAAAGGGAAAACGCGAAAGCGGATGACCTGGAAGGCGGAAAACAAGCGAGACGGACTCTGATAGAGTCTGAAACGCAAGAACAGAACGAAAAGCCCGGAGGAAAGCCCGAGAGGGTGAGTACAAAGGAAGCGTCCGTTCCTTGAGAACTCAACAGCGTGCCAAAAATCAACGCCAAAAGTTG
>NZ_JBHVYI010000089.1:0-33151 GCF_042880975.1 Streptomyces sp. NPDC058289 | reverse complement strand
CAGCTCCTGGCGCGACCCGAAGAAGACCACAGAACATGTGATTCCGGGATGAAACATCGGACGAAAACGACCTCTTAGACAGCGCCATACGTCAAGGCCCCGACTGGTGTCGCCGGGGCCAGGGCCGCAGTGCACCCCGCACCTGCAAAACGTTCTACATAGGTTCCTGCCCTGAGCGCGTGGGGGAGCAGCTGACAGGCATCCCTTCGAGGTTGCGGAGTGGTCCAGGACGTTGCAGGGGTGGGGTCGCGGCTTGAGGGGCACGTCGGGAAGCGACCTAACGAACTCGCATACGGGCCTGCCATTTCTCCGGTGTGCCCTGGATGTAGGGGATGTCCCACGCCCATCGTTCTTCGGTGCAGTTCGCGAACTCAGGCGCTTTGACGAATTCGGAGACCGGTCGGAGGCAGCGGACAGGCCACCGACCGCCGGAGAGATTTCCGGCGGTCGGCGGCCTGTCGAAGGGCTCGGGAACGGTGTCCTCGGCGCGGGCCCCTGTCAGGACTCGCAGGGAAGGTTGACGATGCGGACGGTGTACGCCGAGGAGACCCAGCGGTTGGTGCCCACCTTGCGGAAGCCGTTGGTGGTGGACGTCGATGCGAGGATCGTGGAGCCGTTGGCGTAGGACCCGACGACCGAGTAGCCGGTGCCGGGACCGCTGCGGATCAGCAGACCGCCGCTGGCGTTGACCTTGTAGTAGCACTGGGTGGCGAGCGCACCGGCCGGCGCGAGCTCCACGGCCGCGCCCGTCGTCCGGGCGGGTGTGGCGGCCTGGGCCGTGAGACCGCCGCCGAGGAGCGCGGCGGCGGACAGGGCCGCCACGGCCGCCGTGCGGGCGGCGGAACGACGCGGTGACATGGTGCGGCGTGCTGCTGTGACCGTCATGGAATCGATTCCCCTTGCGTCGTCGGTTCTGGGTGCGGAACGCGTACGTAGGAGCAGGCCCGGGTCGGCCGAGCGGTGTCACCTCTCAACGGACACCGGAGCCGCGCACGACGTTAGCGCCACCGGGGCGAAGTCAGCCGCCTGACTCATGAGAACTCCCCAACCGGAAGGGAAAGTGGCTCGTTCCGGTTCCGGTAGGGGAGTCCGTAAGCCCCGCCTGCTGGATGAAAGAACGACGAAGGGAGCTGACTGCGACGCCGACGTAGGCCGAGCTGGTCGTCAGCGAGGGGAAGGCCATGTGGATCTGGAAGCGGCGCAGACGAACCCAGCCGTGAGTGCTGGCCTCGCAGCCGCCGAAGACTCGCGCCTGGTGGACGTCGTAGGCGGCCAGGTAGGCCACGGCTCCGCCGCAGCCGTACTCACGGTTGACGCGCATCGCCCTGGCCCGGCCTGGGGCGAGGGCCGGGTGGCAGCGACAGCTGCCTGGATCGAGGTCTTCTCGTCGCTGGAGACCACGTACTCGTCCGCGCCGAGAGGTTCGCCTTCGTAGGTTCGCGCGTATAGGTCCAAGGATGCGCTGGGCCTTGGCGCGGAAGGCGGGGTCGCGGATGAAGATCCAGGACTGGTACTGCCAGGGCTTGAGCGCGTCCTGGCGAAGCCAGCGGCGCACGGTGGACGCCGAAACGGTGTCGGTGATCCCGCGCGCGGTCAGCTCGGCGGCCAGTTGCGGGCACGACCAGCGCGCCAGCGGCACCCCGGTCTCGGCTGGGAGCTGGCAGGCCAGTGCTTTGGCCTCGGCGACCTGCACGGGGGTGAAGCGGGCCGGACGCCCGCTGCGCCTGCGGTCGGCCAGGGCCGGCAAGCCGCCGTCGGCGAACCGGCCCCGCCAGGTGCGCACGGTGTCCACGTGAACACCCACCTCGACAGCGATCCGCGCGTTGGACCTGCCCCGAGTCGCCAGGAGCACGATCTGTGACCGGATCCTGGCCTGGTGCGGAGTCTTGTGACCGTAGGCCGCCTTCTTCAACCGTTGCCGCTCGGCGGCCGTCAGGGCTATGGGGCGGGCGGCAGGAACAGGCAAGGCAGACAGGCCGATCAGCAGAAGTGGATCACAACGCCATGGGGGTCCTGCTCATGCCGTCTCGTGGTGGAGGGGGTCCAGGGCGGTGAGTTCTTCCACCGACAGGCGCAGGGAGCCGACGGCGACGTTCTGGGCGAGGTGGTCGAGGTCGCCGGTGCCGGGGATGGCCAGGACGTGGGGGCCCTGCTGCAGTGTCCACGCCAGCCGGATCTGGGCTGCGCTCACGCCGTGGGCGCGGGCGATGGCGTGCACCTCCGGGCTGTGGTCGGTGGTCGCACCAGCGGTGCGTCCGGTGCCGGCGATCGAGTAGAACGGCACGAACGCGATGCCCTGCTCACCACAGATGCCCATGAACTCCTTCTGTTCGGGCGATGCGCCGATGCCGTACATGTTCTGGACGCAGACCACCGGTGCGATGGTCTGAGCCTCGGCGAGGTGGTGGGGGCGGATGTTGGACAGGCCCAGGTGCCGGATGAGTCCGGCCTCGCGCAGTTCGGCAAGTGCGCCGAAGCGTTCGGCGATGGAGTCGGAGCCGACGATGCGCAGGTTCACCACGTCGAGGTGATCGCGGCCGAGCTGGCGCAGGTTCTCCTCGACCTGGCCGCGGAGTTGCTCGGGGGTGGCGTGCGGAAGCCATTGGCCTGAGGGGTCGCGGCCCGGTCCGACCTTGGTGGTGATGACGAGGTCGTCCGGGTAGGGGGCCAGTGCCTGGTTGATCAGCTCGTTGGCACAGCGCAGCGACGAGAAGTAGAACGCGGCGGTGTCGATGTGGTTCACGCCGAGTTCGACCGCGCGGCGCAGCACACTGATCGCCTGGTCGCGGTCGCGTGGGACGGCATCGGCCGCGAATGCCTCGCCGTGCTGCGTCAGGCGCATCGCGCCGAAACCGATCCGGTTGACCGTCAGGTTGCCGAGCTTCCAGGTGCCCGATGCCGCCGCGGTGATCGTTTGAGAGGTCATGGCGGCATGATCTACGCACGGTAGGCTGGCCCTCAATGGATTCATACATGCCTGAATCCATTGAGGAGCGTTTATCGTGGCAGAGCTGGCGTTCTCGACGAGCGATCTGGCGCAGGTGCGGTTCGCCGTCTCACCGATGTGGGAGGTCGCACCCAGCTTCCGACTGCTGACGTCCGGCGCCGCACATCCAATCCACGGACCCTGGGCCGACCAGGTACGCCCGCGTATGGTGGCCGCCGGGCTGGACCGGGGCTGGCTCCGCGAGCTGGTCCCGCCCACCGGCGGCTACGTCCCCGACTTCCTCAACCCGGCCCCCGCCGGACCGGCCCCCACCCCGGCGGCAGAGCGGGACGCGATCCGGGCCTCGCCCGCCCACCGGGTACGCCAGGACCTCGACCACCTCGCCTGCCACCAGGGGCACCTCGGCCCCCGGCTGCGAGCCCTGCACAACGACCCACAGGGCCTCCTGGCCAAGGTCGCAGAAGAGCTCGAAACGTACTGGGAGCTGGTACTCGCCCCCTACTGGGCACGAATCCGGGCAGTCCTGGACGCAGACATCCTCTACCGGGCCCGCCTGGCCGCCGAGCACGGCGCCGGCCACCTCCTCAACGACCTGCACACGTCCGTGAGCTGGGACGACAACGCGCTCCGGATGTCCCGCCGAAAGCAGCCGCTGACCCGCACGACGGCAGGCACGGGACTGCTGCTGATCCCCTCAGCCTTCACCGGACCAGGGTTGCGCACCCGAACGACGCCGCCGGACCCGCCCCAACTCGCCTATCCGGCGCGCGGTGTCGGCTCACTATGGACGAAGCGCCCCGTCACCCAGACCGACACCCTCTCCGCCGTACTCGGCCGCTCGCGGACCCTGCTGCTAACCGAGTTGGAGATCCCGGCCTCCACCACACAGCTGGCCCACCGCACCGGACTCTCCCCCGCAGGGGTATCCCAATACCTCACCGCTCTACGCAACGCGGGCCTGGTCAGCGCCCACCGCGCCGGCCGCTCCGTCCTCTACGCCCGCACCGCCGCAGCCGAAGCCCTTCTCCAAGCCGCCTCCGCCTGACCTCACGTCAACCCCCGAAGGACTTCGAGAGCCGACAACTAAGCTCCGTCGACAACCCTTCCGCATCCCCGGGCCCCGCACCTGCGCGTGCACCCGCGGCTGCTGCAACCCACGCCGCGGCGGCAGCCGACGGGTGGGTCTGCGAGCCGGTACGGACCATCAGCGTGAAGACCGTCCCGATCCGGATTCACCGGCCTGACTGCTGGCTGGTCGGGGGCCCGACCGGCGGCACCGTCACCACCGACGAGGCGCGGACCATCGCCGCCGTCGACCCCGCGGCTGGCCTGTGCGACGCCTGCGACACCAAGCCCCTCACCACCCCGAAGGCATAGGTCTCCCGCCGCAAGGGACCGGCGCGGCCTTGTCCGCGGAGACCGTGGCCCGGGGCAGGGCCCGTATGAGGGACCTCATCCCAGGCCCGCTTCAGGCGGCCTTGCCCTGCTTGCGCTCCTTGTAGAAGGCGGTCATGTCCGCGACGTCCGAGGCGGGGGGGGGACCTCGACGGTCTTCGCGGTCCTGAAGGACAGGAAGTCCATCGACATGGTCATCGTGCCGACGGAGTGGTTCAGCCGGGCGGGCATCCCGTTGTCGTCCAGCCACACGTCCGTGACGACCTCGCCGGATACTCCGAGGTGCTGGTACATGTCGGCAGCAGCGCCCATTTGCGCCGCGGGGACCGACGTCCGGTAGTGCTTGGTGTTCCGGCCGTTGATGCGTTCCGCGCCGATCGAGGAGGCGTTCTTGGCGTACTTGAGACTCTTGAGGGCCGCCGTCGGGTCGCCCTGCGTCGTGGCCGCGGCGGCACCCTTCTCACCGAGGACCGCGGAGACCTCGACCCTGATCCACGTCTTACCCTTGTACGGGCCCTCCTCGATGCGGTCGACCTCGTAGTAGTAGGCGCCCTTCGCGAGCCGCATCGTGATGGTCCCGTCCTTGACCATCTCCTCCATCTGGAGGTCCTTGGCCGGCATCACCGTCTCCATCGCCACCCCGTCCCCCCAGGAGTAGAGGCCCTTCATCGTCACCGGCTTACCGCCGGTGTCCGGGCTCGTCACGGTGGCACTGATATCGGCCGAGCCGGCCTTCGAGGCCTCATCGGCAGCGCGGGACAGCGCTGCGAGGATCGTCTGGCCGGACTCACCCGCCTTCTCACCGGCCTTCTGCGTGACCGCCCCCGCGGAGCACCCCGCAGTCCCCGCCACCACAGCTACCGCCACAGCCAAACCAGTCATCGTCCTGGTGTTCATTCCCCACCCCTGCCCATTCACATTGCCTACGGATTCACACCGCCCCGCGGGTCTGCTCCCTCGGGACGCCTGTGTGCACCGACTCCCCTTGCCGACGCGGAATCGAAGGATCATCGCATGCACCTCGGACATCGCCCTCAACGCCCGCACCAGCCGTCGGACAGGGCAACCCGCAGCTCAGAAACGAGGGGAGGGCCGACATGAGGGCGAGAGGGGCAAGGGTGTGGCCTGCGGTCTGGGTCAACCGTCCTCAGCCCGTGGTCTGTCGTGCGCTGAGTTTCAGGAGCTCGTCGAAGGACTCCCTCTCGAAGATCCAGCCGGACAGGGCTTCCGTGATCCTGGTGCCGTCGATGGCGACCGTGGGGGTACCGGGGCCGCGCGCGACGCGCTCTTCCGCGTCGATCAGTCCATCGTGGCCCGCTGGAACAATTGAGAGCCGGTGGTCGGGGTTCGACATCATCCAGCCGGTGACGCGCCGAGGTGATGGCGGCAGGGACGGTGGAACGGCTGCTGTGGAGTGCCCTCGAAGCGGCCGTAGATAGCACTGAACAGCGCGTATGCTGCCGGTCCAACCCTGGGCCGGGAGTCCCTGGTTAAGTTGAACAGCGTTGACGCAGCCCTCGTTCCAAGGGTTGATCAGGTCCTCAGCGAGGGCGTCATCGCCGCCGACGGGCCGACGGGCGGGATCGTCGCCGACGAGGAGCTCATGGCCACGCATCGCCTGGAGCTGCGGTTCGGCCCGTGCCGAGCTCCTCCGCCTGACTTTGGTCCGACCGGCTGGATGTGCCGGTGGTTCGTGCCGGGGTGCACCGTGCGGCGGCGGAGTCGAGGTTATGAAGGGATCGAACGGAATCGGATGGAAGTTCGCCATCCGGTCATTCCCGAACGTCAACCTCAGGAGTCGCATGATGCGCCCCATCAGAGCTGCCTGCCTCGGCACGGCCACGCTGGTCACCCTCCTGGCCTGCACCCCCGTCGCGGCCGCCGCGACGGACACCGGTTCCGCCCAGGACAGGGATAGGGGCCGGATCATCACAGTCCTGGCCGAGGTGGCGCAGCTGACCCGCTTCCCCGTCACCCCCGGCAGCGTGTCGCAGGGCGATGAGGTCGTCGTCCGCTCGGACCTCTTCGACGAGTCGCACAACAAGGTCGGCGAGACCCACGGCACCTGCACCACCACCCGGGGCGGCGCCGATGAAGCGGAGCAGTGCGTCGTGACCTACACCCTCCCGGGCGGCCAGCTCACCGTGCAGGGGATGTACTTCAACTACCTCGACCAGGGTCCCTTCGACAACGCGATCACCGGCGGCACCGGGAAATACGATAAGGCTCGCGGCTCGGTCCACTCCGACACGATCGCCACGGACCCCAAGGTCGTGAGGCGCTTCACGATCCACCTCGTCTGACGGACCCCGACGTCCACCTGACCCCGGCCTTCTCCCCTCGCGTTGCACCATTGGAGACGGTCGTACGAAAGGAAATGTGGGTCAGGGGGACGTTCAGGGCGGCTCACCCTTCAGATCGTCAAACGCACCGACGAAATGAGCGGGTTCGTGGTGCTTCCACGCAGGTGGGCGGTGGAGAGGACGCTGAGCTGGCGGATGCGCTCGCGGCGCCTTGCCCGGGACTACGAGACCCGGCCCGAAAGTAGCGAAGCCGCCGTCCTGTGGTCGATGACCATGCTCATGGGACGCCGCCTCGCCCGCCACCGGAGCCGAAACGTCACCCGGCAGCCCGCCTCGGCGTGAACACCCCGGGACGCTCCTCGGCCAGCCAGCCCTGCTCCACCAGCCGCCTCACCTTCGACCGCACCCCCTCGACCTTCGCCGGCACCGACTCCAGGCCCAGCCGCCCGGCCAACTCCCGCGCCCGCAGCCCGGCCCCGCCCGCCTCCGCCTCCAGCACGCCCACCAGCCGCTGGTAGTCCGGCGCGAGCACCTCCATCGTCAGGCCCACCCGCCAGTGCGGCACCACCGACCCCGCCACCCGGGGCCTCGGCAACGGCCGGCGCCGACTCCGGCCTGTCTAAACTGCTCGCGGCCTGCTCAACCGACCACGTGTTGCAACGCCCCCTCGAATTCACCGTGTCTGCCCGGTGGCTTCAGGTGGGCGGCGAGAGCGTGGTCAACCCGCCCAGGCGATGGTCATGGCTGCGTAGGTGACAACGAGGAACGATTGTCGAGGGGTTTCCGCAGCGGCAGGTGATCGGCAGGCTGCGGAGTGTCGGTGAGAATCAGCAACACCCACCTCGGCGCCGTGCATGCCGAGGAGCTCAGGAATGATGCTTCTGTTCGAGGTCGATGGAGAGAGGCTGTCATGGAAGACGAGCTGGGCGAGCTGATTCATCTGGCCGATCCGCCGGGAACGAGCGGTCACGTTGTCTCTCTGCGTGTGTTGGAGTTGCCAGGTCCTGGCAGAGACTGTCTGGACTGCGAGTTTGTCGTGGAGACCGAGACCGTCAAGGGCAGCTTCCCCGTCTATGTCACGTCCGATGACCTCGATGACTGGGAGGAGGCCCTTGAGGGGCTCGCCGGTGGGCGGTTCGTGTCGTGGCTGAATTCGGGTCGGACAGTCCAGTTCAAGATCAAGCCGCTGAGCCCTGATGTGATCGGGGTGTCGGTCCATGACGGCCCGTCGTCGCAGGTGACGGTCAGCTTGCCCCTCTTCCCGGCGACCGGCTGGATCGATGATCAGCGGGCGCGTCTCGCGAAGGTGCGGCGAGCGTTTGTCAGCTGACCGTCCCGATGTCGTCGGTGTTCGGCTCGTTGTCAGCTGGCGGCTTGCTGTTCGGCGCGGGCGCGGGTGGTGGCGAGGCGGTAGGAGTCTGTGCCGGTCTCGATGATGGTGCCACCGAAGGTGAGGCGGTCGACGATGGCCGCGCAGAGGCGGGGGTCGGTGAAGGTCTTTGTCCAGCCATCTGGGGCTGGCACTTGTTCCCTCCCAAGAGTTGCCGCGTCCACCTGGCCATCTCCCACTCCTGCGGTCCTCGTTGGTTCTCGCGGTGGCTGCCGCGTTTTCAAGGTGCTGCCTTGACCGTTCAGGTCCGAGGAAGGTATGTCGGTGAGCGAGGTGAGACTGCAGGTCATCGCGGGCGGGGCCGTCCCGCAGGAGATGCCGACGAGGGATCCGTGGCAATTCCAGTCGCTGTTGTGCGTCGAGGCGTTCGTGGCCTCGTGGCGGGCCCGCGGGTTCAGCCCGGTGACAATCGACAACGACACCGGGCTGCTGGAGCGGACGCTGACGGCGTTGGGCCGGCCCGCGTGGGAGGTAACCCCTGAGGACATCGACCGAGTGGTCGGTGATCTCGCGGTCCAGGGCCGCAAAACCTAGACCCGGCGCGAGTACGTGCAGATCTTCAAGGGCTTCCACCAATTTCTCCAGGCCCGCAAGTCCGTCGAGATCGAAGCCGCGTTCGGCGTCCGCCTGGTCTGCCCGATCGACGAGTTCAACGCCTCACGGCATGTCGGGGATGATTCGCCGGCCCTGCTGCCGCCCCCGGCCCCGGAGCGCGTGAGCGAGTTCTTCGACTTCATGAAGCAGCGGATCGCCACTGCGAGGAAGTACGGACCCGCCGCCCGGGACTACGCGATGTTCCGGACGCTGTATCACGCCGGGCTCCGCTCTGAGGAAGCATCGCTGCTGGACCGACCGGACCTGCACTTCACCGGTGGCAATAAGCCTCCGGTTGCCCGCCCCCGCCCCGGCCCCGCAGCCAGCCCGGCACCGGCAGCAGTGGCCGGACCACCGCCCACTCGGCGTCCGACATGTCGGTGGGATACCGACGCTCGCGCGCCCCGTGGTCTCTGGCGTTCCCGAACCTGTGAGTCAGACAGTCACACGCGAGAGCGGCCGAAGTGGACCCCACTCCCGCGTTGCCGTAGAGATGCGTCAACAGGGCCTCCTGGACCGCAGGTTGGCTTCGACACCCTTCGAGCTACCAAGAGGCCGTGCTCTCATGCACGGCAGCCGCCGCAGGCACCCGATCGACTGACCTCTCGACGAGATCGGGACGACAGCAGTCGCGTCGCTGCTCGTGATCGCTGGGACGGACAAATTCGTCCTGCCATCCAGGTAGACGGTCGGCTTGGTGACGCCCCGAGGCCGCCTCGCGGGTTTGAGCCCGGTGCCGCGACTGACGAACCTGGCGAAGAGTCGTGTCTTACCGGCTCGAGGCGCGGCCAACCGCCCCCGCTACGTCCTACTTCTCCTCCGGCTCCCAGGCGCGGAGCAGGTCGAGCAGCCCTGCGTCTCCGTCAACATGCAGGGAGTCGGCCTGGATCCGGTCGTACAGGTAGAGGACCAGCTCACTGGCCGTGCCGTGGACGGAGGCGCCGGCTGCGTCCGAGTCCTCGCCGGTCGCGGCGGTGGGCGCGGGGATGCGGGTGGTGCGTGCGCCGTCGCCGTCGACGCTGAGGCGCCAGGAGCGGCCCTCGGCGGCGTGGAAGTCGAAGGCCGTGGGCTTGTGCGGCCAGGCACTCGGCGTTGCGCAGACGGTGAACAGGAACTCCTCCACACCGTCGAGTGCCAGCTCGACCGGCAGCGGCTGCGGGGCGCCCCCAGAGAGCTGGGCGTCGTAGGTGTGCACCGCGGTCTCCTGGACCCGGTGCCGGGCGGTACCGCCGGCGGTCTGCGGTGACTGCGACGCGGGCCACCACGTCCAGCAACCGCTCTCCGGTCCCGCCGCGCGCAGGGCGCCCAGCAGAAGCTGCGTCGACGCGTCCAGCCAGGCCAGCAGGGCCTCACGCTCCTGCGGCACTTCCAGCGCGGCGCGCGCGGCGACGGCCTCGGCCGGGGGAGCGTCGGCAGGCCCCGCGCCGACGATGGCGGCCCAGAAACGGTCTCCCCCACCCAGATGCTTCACCAGATCGAACAGCGTCCACCCGGGGCAGGTCGGCACCTGCGCGTCGAGACCGGGCGCGGCGGCGACCACGGCGCGGAAGGCGGTCGACCGTTCATCGATCAGTCGCAACAGGTCAGGGAACTCAAGATTCTTTTCCACACCGGACATTTATCACCTGCCCCGGTGATCGGACAGCGATTTTCACAGTCGCCGCCGGTTGGCCATTGCGGACGTCCTCGCCTCCCACCGCTCGGGTGACAAGCTGCGCACCGTTGCGAGGACGCTGGGGGTGGCGGTACGCCAGGCATCGTGCCGGTGGGTGCTCTGGCCTCGCCGTGCGGCCGGGCACCTCGGCGACGTGACGTCCACCCGGTGCGCGCGGTCATGCTGCCGCTCGATGTGATGGACGCAGAGGTCACGACGGCGGGGGAGGACCGGTCGGGTCGGAGTTCAGGTGACTCCCGTTCGACCAGCACTCCTCAAGTTCGGAACAACAACAGCCATGCGACGCCAGCGGCAGGCTCCTGTTCTGCAGTCCAGCCCAGCCGGCCAGCTGTGCCGACATTACCCACGCCCGACAGTTAGGCCTGGTCAAGCACCTGGCTGACGGCCTGGCCGTGGAGATCCTCGCCGACGCCGGCTACCAGGGCCTGGGCGCCCAGACCGGCGGCCGCGTGGTGACACCACCGCATCGCAAGTTCAAGAAGAACCCGCCAGACTGGTACGAGGAGATCTACGAGCGCCAGCGCAAGGCGCACTCTTCACGCAGGATCCGCGTCGAGCACGGCATCGCACACCTCAAGAACTGGCGAGCACTCGCCCGCCACCACGGCCGACGCGAGCACATGAGCGACACGATCCAAGCCGTCGCCAACCTGCTCTCACACCAGCAGACTGCCACCCGCGGCGGCCGTCAGCGACAGTGACCACCAGGCCGACCTGCACCTTCCGACGTCGCACCGCCAACCATGCACGAGCTCGTTAGGGCGTGTCTCTTGGGTGGGTTGGTCAGTTGATCGGACTGTCTATCCGATTAGTGATTACTGATGCGATGTGGGCTCGGATCGAGCTGTTGATGCCGGCCGATCCGGTCCGGGGGCGGCGGTGGGCTGACCACCGTCGCACTCTTGAGGCCATCGCGTGGAAATACCGCACCTGCTCGCCTTGGCGAGACCTGCCGGACGAACTGGGCTCGTTCCAGACAGCTCACAAGCGGCTGATCAGGTGGGCCGTCGACGGCACCTGGGAACGGATCTTCACCGCCGATCTGACGACGGCCGACGCTGGCGACGACATCGGCTGGACCGTGTCGGTGGACTCCACCGTCTGCCGGGCCCACCAGCATGCCGCCGGGGCCAGGAAAAGGGGGCGCCCGGTCGGTGGGAACCCGACCATCATGCACTCGGACGCTCCCGCGGCGGCCTGAGTACGAAAGTTCATCTGGCCAGCGACAGCCGTGCCCGGCCACGGGGCTTCCACGTCACCGCAGGTCAGGCTGGTGATGCGCCAGCCTTCGAGGCCATCATGGCAAGGATCCAGGTCCCGCGGAGCGGCATCGGGAGACCCAGAACCCGACCAGTCGCTGTTCTTGCAGATCGCGCCTACTCGTCCCGCGCCATTCGCGGGCATCTGCGTCGACGCGGCATCAAGGCGGTCATTCCCCAGTCCGCTGACCAGATCGGTCACCGCCTGAAGCGGGGCCGTGCCGGAGGCAGGCCACCCGGTTTCGACGGTGAGACCTACAAGCAGCGGAACGCTGTTGAACTAGGCATCAACCGGCTCAAGCAATGGCGAGGTCTGGCCATGCGAACGGACAAGCTCGCCATGGCTTACCAAGCCGCCCTCCACCTCGCCGCCATCCTGATCTGGGTCCGGCGATAGCCTGCTGGGCCTATCGCCCACCCCGCCACGGCACTCAGCAGTTGCCGTGATGGTTCACTTGCCGGACAACTCATGGACGGCCGGGGAGGTTGTGTGGAAGAGCCAGGATTCCGTGTGCTGCTGACAGAAGCAGGCGACCGGAAAATGGAGGCAGTCCGTGCGATACGGACGGTCACCGGCCTCAGCCTGTGGAACAGCAAGCTTCTGCTTGCCGACGCACCCGTAGAGGTGGAGGCAACCGGCTGGTTCGAAGCCGCTGTCGAGGCGGCTCGGACCCTTGAGGACGCAGGCGCCCACACCAGGCTGCTCTGCGATTGCTGCGGCCGCCCCATTAGACGGGGAGCCTTCCCCCTGACTTCGGCGCAGTGCACGGACCCGCGACCCCTGGAGATCTGCTGGGCAAATGGCCTGCCCACAGCGATCTGGAATCCGCCCAGTTCGGTCTGAGAGACAAGCCTTAGGTGCTGGCGCCGCCGCCAGTGCCGAGGACCCGCCGCTGCGGCCGCACGGCAGCTGGTTCCTTGCCCGCGGGTACCGCCGGGGCGGGTTGGTGAGTTCGGCCGGGCGGGTTGGTGAGTTCGGCCGTCAGACGGCCACGGCGGACCGGCCCGTCGAGGGCGGTGGCTTGGCAGGGGCCGGTGCCCAGAGGGCGGCACTGATCATCCACCCGCACAGTCTCCGCCCACGCTCCGAGCCCTGACGCACCGCGCCGCCGGCCAGGGTCGGGAGCCTGCACGCGGCGTGGGCGCCAGCGGGGGCAGGTTAGATTTGTGCGCAGTCCGCGCCGACATGGGTGCGCGGGCCAGGGCCGGTGCCCAGAGCGCTCTGGGGCAGTACGACCGGGCCGCCACGGCCCCGGTATTCCGACGGAATACCGGGGCCGACGGACTAAGACCAGGACGGTCGATGCTGTTGCTGAAGGCGCTCGACGAAGCCGCCGGCGGCTGGCATGCCGGGGGAGATGTGGGAGTTCGAGCGGATAGTCCTCTGTGGCGTCGCTGAACGCCCGGGCCGGCGTTACCGGCCTACGGGCCACGGCGTACCCGCGCACCTGTTGGCCCGCTGGGGACGGTGGAAGCTACCGCTGATCCGGTCCCGCCCGGGGAGGTGGCGGCCCGTCAGGGCCGACCGGGCAGCCAGACCGACGTCGCCCGCTCAGTGCTGGCGGGCGTGGTGGGCTGCGCGGTCGCGCCATTGGCAGTAGGCGGCTGCCGGGTCGGTCCAGTACTTCCATGGGAGGCAGCCCACGTAGCCGTCGACGATGCGGAACTGGCCCAGTGCGGCGTCGTACCGCTTTTGGCGGGTCAGGAAGTAGGCCAGCAGGTGGCGAACCTCGGCGGTGTTCGGATGATCCGAGGGCGCTGCGGCGACGTCTGCGAGGGCCGTGT
The DNA here is from genome assembly GCF_042880975.1 of Streptomyces sp. NPDC058289. NCBI lineage: Bacteria > Bacillati > Actinomycetota > Actinomycetes > Kitasatosporales > Streptomycetaceae > Streptomyces > Streptomyces sp. NPDC058289. The sequence goes on along the minus strand of NZ_JBHVYI010000089.1, from coordinate 19,803 downwards.
CGACCAGAGAGATGAGGTGGGGTGAACGGAAGTCGGCGCTGGTCGCGTCTGTGTCGCGGTGTTCGTACCAGGCGATCAGGGGCAGCGCGCTGAGGAGGCTGCCCAACGGTGCGCCGACCGCTGCCTTCTGCGCGAAGGACATGGCGCGTTCCTCCGAGCCGCGCCACTTCGCGCACCAGTACTGGAGTGCGGCGTAGTACGCGTCGTAGTGGTGCGGGTCGAGGGTGGTGATCTTCTTCCAAATCTCTTGCATGACGTCGTCGGAGTAGCCGAGGTCCAGTTCCGCCCAGATCTCGTTGATGTGGGGCGTGGGGTCGTCGGGGTTCAGCTCTGCCGCGCGCATTCTGCTGCGGTGCCTGGGCCAGCGTGGTGTGGAAGCCGGCGAATTGCTCACGGCTGGTGTTCTGCGCCCAGTTCCCTCCGCGTTGGTGCCAGGCCAGATTGACCAGGGCCTTCGCACGGCCCTTGATACCGGTCAGGGGCGCCGGTGTGGTCGGGGCCCAGGTCTTGTCCGCGCGCCGGATGGTGTGCAGGGGCTGGTTGGCGGTGGTGACGACCGCGACCTGCAGTTCTCCATTGATGATGCATCTTCCATGATCGGGAGTTACACCGTTCGGTTTACAGTCCCTCATCTGCTGGCGACGCCTCAACAAACACTGATCATGCCCTCTACGGAGGCGACGCGTAGGCCCACTCAGTCCGTGACGAAGGGGGCGTACCCGATCGGAACTTCGCTGATCCGCAGGTCAGAGAAGATGAGGGTGAGGGAGTGCGCGTTGGTGTCGACGAGCACTTCGTGGAAGTCGATCCCGACGGCTCGCGACCACTGTCCGGCTGCCTCGGACTCGAGAAGAACCTGAGAGCACGTCAGATTGGCCCACTTCACGCCCCAGACGAATCCGTCGAGATCTACGCCGGTCTCGTAGTCGATGAGCCGGTCGTCCAGAGACATCCTCCAGGTCGGAGCCACGACCGACGTCACACATCGGGCGTCTACGCAGTACCGGAAGAGGTACCGCAGGTGGGCGGGCTCGTTGCTCTGGGGATCCACCCCGACGTAGACGATGATCTCGTAGTCACGCATGTAGCTGGTGTATCCGTGGTGTACGACGGCATTGTCTTCAACCTCGTCCAGCATCTGCTGAAGCACTGCAACGTCCATACGAACCGTTCTATCCCATAGCCCGCGCATCGCCAGTGACATGTGCTTCGGCGTTTCGGCTGTGGCGGCGCGGCCGTCCGGAACGCCGCCGGACGCCCGGTGTGGATGCTGCGCGCACTGCGCTGTGCTTCGAGTGCAGTCAGCCCGGCGCGTGGTCCGTCGGCCTCGCCGACGGTCGCTGCGCGGTTGGGCACAGGGCCCGGCGGGCTGGCTGGCGCCCCGATTCTTCCGGCCCGTCGGTGGCTGCTTCGGCCTTCAGAACGTCCTGGCCGAACTGTTTCAGGCCCGATGCCCTGCCCGTGCGTCAGATGCGCCCGCAGTCGGTCGCGCCGTCTCTTCCTGGTCGGGCCCCGCTTTGGCCCGGGTGGTTCAGTGCTCGTCCTGCTGATGAGCGAGCGGGGACAGGCGGGGTCGGTTTCGGGGACGGCCGCAGCGGACGGGGACCGTGGGAAGGGACGCGTCCTGAGACCGCCGGAACGGGGACCACCGCCTGCACCCCGGATCGCCGGCCCGGCCGGGGTAGGCTCAGGAGCCGGTGGCGCGGAACGAGCCGGTGCTCTTGCCGTTGGTATCGGCCAGGAAGCAGGTGATCGCGCGGTCGTCGAGCACCCAATTGCCGGACTGCGGATAGTAGTCGTAGATCGTCACCGTCTCCGGGAGCTTCGCATTCGCGCCCACGTAGTCGGTGAGCGCCTTGCCGCTGCACTTTTCGTCAGCGATCGAGGCGATCTTCTTCTCACCCGGGTACGGCCCGTCCTCCAGGTTGAAGACGGCGTATGCCTCCGACTGGTGGGGTTGGTCACAGGGCACGACGTCCACGGTCAAGGGCGCCTCGGTACCTTCACCCTGATAATCCTTCAGATCGTCGTTGGAGTTGAAGCAGTCGCCCACCTTGATGTCGTCCACGTCGGTGGAGGCCGGGCCGGAGACCCCGTAGGCCGGCACTCCGAAGAGCCCGAGGGACAGCACGCACACGAGCGCTGCCGTGTGGACGGCAATGGGCGAGACGGAAAGGCCCTTGCCCGTCCGCCCTCGGTGGCGCACAGGGGCGGACGGCGATGGTTGCGGTGGTTTCGGGATTCTGGACATGCGCGCAGCTCTCCTTGCACGGAGGGTGGGACGCCATCCCTCTCGGAGGCTTTCGGGCGGGGGCAAAGGCCGGACGACGCCGACGCCTGCCCGCCGATGAAGCTGTACTGCTTTTCCACGCTACGCTCTACCGGCGGCGGGGGCCGCTCGAACCGGCCGAGACGCGTCCTAGCCGGACGTGCTGCGGGTGGTCTCTGACGGGCACGGACACCCCGACAGCTCCTCCACCCACGAGCCGCGGTGACGTACGCCTTCGGCGCCCTGGACGGCCCCGCCGTACCCCTCGGATGGACAATCCCGGGCACTGCCGGGCAAGCTGTCGGCGTTTTTCGTGGTGTTCGACGTCTTGCAGACCGACGGCCGCGAGCTGCTGCACCTGCCCTACGTGGAGCGCCGCGCCCGCCTGGAGGCCCTGTTCGCCGACCATGCCCTGACGGCCCCATGGACCCTGTGTCCGATGACTACGGACCCGGCCAGGGCCCGGGAGTGGCTGGAGTCGTGGACAGATGTGTCCGGTGTAGAGGGCGTCCTCTGCAAGCCCCAGACCAGCCGCTACATGCCAGGTCACAGGGGGCGTGGACCAAGGTCAGACGACGTGACACCACCGAGGCGATCATCGGCGCCGTCACCGACACCCTCACCCGCCCGCAGCTCCTCGTCCTCGGCCGCCACGACCAGGACCGTCGGCTGCGCACGGTTGGACGCACCGTCCCGCTGCGCACGGAGGCGGCCCACCTGGTCGCCGAGCACCTGGTCGCTGCCGACCCCGGACACCCTTGGGAGGGCGTCGCGTTCGCTGCGACGTGGGGGAGCCGTGACGTCTTGGACGTGCGTCTGGTCTGCCCCGACCTGGTGGCCGAGATCAGCGCCGACCGCTCGATCGACCGGGGCGGCGTCTGGCGCCACCCGATCCGCTTCAAGCGGCTGCGCCTGGACGTGGGTGTTGAGGATCTTCACCGGTTCGGGCAGGGCCCGGACGCTGCAGCCGGCTGACCGAATTTGTTCGCGGTCCGCAGGGATTGCGGGGCTAGCGGCGTGGTGGTGTAGCGCGTGTGCAAGTGCGGCTCATTCATGCTCTGACTTGCGGTCTTGCTGGGCCTTGCGGGGCTAACCCCTGTCTCCCGCACTGTGCGGATCACACCTCCGCCGGAGGTGGGAAACGCGTCTTTCCGCGAGGAGTGATCTTTCATGTCCATGTCTGGAATGGGTGGGGAGTCGGCCGGTGAAGAGTCGGGCCGAGAGCCGGCCGGACGCCCCGACTCCGCCCGCCCGGCCGCCGCCGCCGCGCAGGCGGGTCGTCTCCGGAGCCTTGGCGCTCAGGGCGGCGGCCGCCCTCGCCCCGGTGGCGGCGGAAGCGTTGGTGGCCCATTGGGCGCCGGAGTGGTCCGAGGTGACGGGCGGCCTGGGCCGCCAAGGCGCTTGTAACGCTCCGTCGAGGCCGGAGCCTGCGGGCCCCGCCGACGTCCGCCGCCGAGTGAATTTGGCCCTCGCGTACGCGTAGGCGGCTTGTACGGTGCGCCCCCAACTGTCAGCAAAACTGGGGTACTTGACACGTTTCCCGGCATACAGCCGTCTTTCGGGCACGGCGGGGTGGTCGGGCCGGTCGATGTGCGATCGGAGTGCGTTTCATGACGCGTTCGGTAGGTGAGAGCTACGACGAGTACGCGGCAGCGGGCCGGCTGCGGGTGCCGGTGGCGGCGTGGCGGTCGGCGGTCGGTTCGGGCCTGGTTCCGCCGGCGGACGCTGGCCCGGGGTTGTGGTTGCGGACGGTGGTGGAGGCTGCCGACCCGGAGGAGATCCGGGCCGCGCTGCGGGACCCGATGGGGGCCGGGGTGGCCGCAGACCGTCTGGCGGAGGCCTTGGGGGAGCCGTTGCGGTGCCGGCCGCGGGTAACCGCTGCCGCAGTCGGCACCTCGTCCGCGCCGGCCTCCTGGTCTACCTCGGCGGAGACGTCCGCTTCCCCGGCGTCCACCCGGACCAGGTAGCCGCCCTGGCCCGCCGCCCGGGAGTTTGTCGCGTGGAGAGCCTCTTAGGGCCTGTGTCGGGCTGGCCTTTGGGTTCTGCGGCGAGGCGGGACCGGCGGCCGGTCACCGGTTGTGCGGGGGAGTTGTGGCGTGGGGGCCGGTGCCCAGGGGGCGGCGTTCGATCATGTGGTCAGTGAGACTTTTCCATCCTCAGCGCGGGGTTCGAGAGGGCGGAGGGCTATGACCGGGGTGCTGACGAGGATGGCGCTGGTTTCATGCTTGATCTAGGACCATAACTGTCCTATTTAAGTTCTAGTGTCATCACAGCCGAAGAACCACAGGAGGGGACGACACTGATGAGTCACACTGCACCCGAGGGCTACACGAGCGTTGCGCCGTGGGTGGTCACCGACGACACCGGCGCGCTGCTCGACTTCATCACCCTCGCGTTCGATGGCGAGGAGATCGCACGGGTGCCGGTCGAGGACGGCACCATCGGCCACGGCGAGATCAGAGTCGGCGACACAGTCGTGCTGGCCTTCGACCGACGGCCCGACTGGCCGGTGATGCCCTCGCTGTTGCGGGTCTACGTCCCTGACGCAGATGCCGCCATGGCCGCTGCCGTTTCGCACGGGGCGCACATAATCACTGAGGCTGCTGACAGTGCGTGGGGGGATCGCGGCGGCAGGGTGCGGGACCCGTTCGGCAACATTTGGTGGGTGATGAGCCGGGTCGAGCACATCGCACCAGACCTAGCCTGGCAGCGAATGTCCGAGCCGAAGTACGCCGAGGCGATGCGCACGGCCCAGGAGACTCTGGACGCCGCGCTCAGCGGCCGGGTGGCAGGGGTGGCCAGCACCCCGCAGCGCCCGACCCACTGAGATTATCGTCCGCTGAAATGCTGGGCGGACAAGGCGTACCAGGACACCGGCCGCCCCATCCGAGTCCCGTTCCGGGACCGCCGACTCAAGGGGTAGAAGCGGCGTCATAACACCACCCACGCCAAGACCCGCTGCCTCGGTGAGCGCGCCATGGCCACCCGCAAGAGCTTGCGCCTGCTGCGCAAACTTCGCTGCAGCACCAACTGAATCGCCGCCATCGTGAAGGCTGTCCTCGTCTTGCACCACGCCTCAACGTGAGGTTGGAAAAGGCTCACTGACGCGTATCTGATGGACAGCACTGCGGGCTGGTCCGCCCTTGCTGTGCCCTTCGGGCACGGGCGGACAACGACTCCTGCCTTCGGGCAGGGTGCCTCGTCGCAGAAGACGCAGACGAAGTCCTCCTCCCGGACGATGTTCAGCTGGTCGCAGCAGGACAGCGCCGGAACACGACCTCGTGGGTGGAAAGTCACGGACCGTACCGCCGCGCTCCAGCTGCGCTACGACCGCGTCGATCACCCGGAGGAGGACCGCGCCGAGATGTTCCGGGCGATCCGACAGCGCATCGGCAAGCTGACAGGCGAGGCCCCGCTCCCTCTCATCCCGGGAGGCCGGGCCGACGGGTAACACCGATCCCGCGAAGTCCAGACGTTGGTGTCGCGCGACCCAGCAGTGGCCAAGCGCCAATTCACCCGATGGAGTTGTTGCCTGATTCCGATGTTCTCTGCCTCGCCCGATTGGCGTACCGTCACCGAACTGCCAACGTCACACGCTGCCGGCAGGCTGATCGGGGAGAGGACGGCATGGGGGTGGTCGCGGGTGATGACGACGAATGGAGCGAGCGGGCACTGTGCCGTACTGCTGACCCGGAGGAACTGTTCGTAGAAGGCGCCGCCCAGAACAGCGCCAAGGCCATCTGCACCGGCTGCCCGGTGCGCACCGAATGCCTCGCCCACGCCCTCGATAGCCGCATCGAGCACGGAATCTGGGGCGGGATGACCGAGCGCGAACGGCGGGCGCTACTGCGACGGCGCCCTCTGGTCACGTCCTGGCGACGTCTGCTCGAAGCCGCCAGGTCGGAACACGAGCGCCTCGCCGTTGCCGACAACGAACAGACCTGGGACGCCGCCGGGTGACGTGGCATCAGCACAAGTCCCGCGCCGTCCGGCTGTGGGGCTCGGCCCACCCATCGGTTCGGGCCTGCTCCCGGAAGCGCGGGTATTCCGCCTACAGCAGGTCCACCTCCGCGTCGACGTACCCGAACTCGCGGGCCATGTGCACCAGCGCCTCCCCAAGCAGGCTCCGGCGCTCCGCCCGGCCCATGGCCGGCGCGGCGGTGATGGTGACCGCCATCCGCGACCTGGCCCCGCCGCCGCTCGTGCCGAGCGACGCCAGGTCGACGAGCGAGTCCAGGCCCCGGAGCTTGGGAAGGAGACTGTGGTGTAGTCGCCGCTGTTGGCGTCCTGCCCCCCGCCTCCGCCCTTGCCGACGTGCACCGTCAGCTTGGTGACGGGCAATTGGGGGTCGCCCTGGTAGTTGTTGATGTCGCAGGAGACGGTGGTCCCGCCCGCACCGGATCCGCCGCCCGCGCCGAAGTTCCGCCAGGCCCCGCGGCCACCCCCGCCTCCTCCGCCGCCGCCGATGGCCACGACCTGCAGCGTCTTGACGTTCTTACGTAGTGGCAGCACGTAGGTGTGGTCACCGTCGTTGTGGAAGACCTTGCTCGGCGGGGCTGGCCGCGATCGCGGCCGTGGCCGTGGCCGCAGTGGCGGGAAGCAGGGCGATGGGCAGCAGCGTGGCGGCGGCGCACGGCAGGAGGCGCAGACGAGGATTCGATACGGCGTGTTCAACGCCGCCATGCGGCTGTAGTCACGGGAACAGAGCGTGACGGTCGCGATCTGCTCTCCGGGCTTGGCGACGGCCCGGAATGATCACGTGGTGTGTGCCAGTGCGACAACTCCGAGGCCGTCAGCGGCCCATGCTATCCGTCCAGCCTGACCGATGAGATGTGGGAGATCATCCAGCAGCTCCCTCCCGTGCGTGACCAGCGGAAAGGCGGCGGGGTGCGCAAGTACGGAGACCGGTTGGTGCTCGACTCGGTCTTCTACGTGCTGCGGTCGGGCTGCCAGTGGCGGATGCTCCCGCGCGACCTGATGCCCTGGGACGCGGCCCACCGCTGGTTCACCAAGTGGCGCCGGGACGGCGTCTGGGATCGCGTTCACGACGAGCTCCGCCGCCAGGTCCGGATCGGGGCCGGATGCGATCCCGAGCCGTCGGTCGCCGTGATCGACTCCTAGTCGATCAAGACCAGCGAGGGCGGCGAGGCGCGTGGATTCGATGCGGGGAAGCGAACGACAGGGCGGAAGAGACACGTGATCGTGGACACGATGGGCCTGCTGCTGCTGCTGGTCGTCGCCGTCACCTCCGCGTCCGTGCAGGACCGGGACGGAGGCCGCGCCGTCCTTGCCCAGCTCGCCGCCGGCTTCCGCACGATCAGTCTGGTGTGGGCCGACGGCGGATACGTCAACTCTGTTGATTCCACGCTGTCTTCATGGGCCCGCGACGCGTTGAACATCATCGTCGGGATCGTGAAGCGGACCGACGACGTCGAGGGCTCTGCGCCGGGCGGGGTGGGTGGTCGGACATCGTCAGCGGGGTCGACTGGGTGACGCGCAACGCCGTCAAGCCCGCCCTGGCCAACGCGAGCATCGGCGGGGGCAAGAGCCAGTCCCTCGAAGACGCGGTGGCCAACTCGGTGGCGTCCGGTATCACCTGGGCGGTGGCGGGGGGCAACAGCAACAGGGACGCCTGCTCCGAGTCACCCGCTGCAACGCCCGCCGCCATCACAGTGGGTGCGACCGACAGCAACGACGCCCGCGCCTCGTTCTCCAACTACGGAACGTGCCTGGACGTGTTCGCCCCGGGCGTGAACATCACCTCGGCCTCCAACTCAAGCGACACGGCGACAGAAGTCATGCAGGGCACGTCGATGGCCTCCCCGCACGTGGCCGGGGCGGCAGCCCTGGTCCTGGCCGCAAACCCGTCCTGGTCGCCGGCGCAGGTCCGCGACAAGCTCGTGGCCGACGCCACCCCCAACAAGGTCACCGACGCCAAGGCCGGTTCCCCGAACAAGCTGCTCTACATCAACAACGGTGGCACCACTCCGCCGCCGAGCGGCCCGAAGTTCGAGAACACGGCCGACTACCAGATCAGGGACAACGCCACCGTCAACTCGCCGGTCACCGTGTCCGGGGTCAGCGGCAACGCGCCGACAACCCTGGCGGTGAACGTGGACATCCGCCACACCTACCGCGGTGACCTTCGCGTCGAGCTCATCGCCCCTGACGGCAGCGCCTACCGCCTGAAGGACTACAAGAGCAACGACGACGCGGACAACGTCCAGGGCACCTACACCGTCAACGCGTCCAGCGAGGTCGCCAACGGCACCTGGAACCTGCGCGTCACCGACAACGCCCCAGTGGACACCGGCTACATCAACGCCTGGTCCCTCCAGTTCTGACCCGCTGACCCGGCAGGCCGGCCCGACAGCCGCCTGCCCCCTTCAGGGCCCGTCCCGAAACAGCCATGGGAGGCGCTGCCCCAGCGCAGCGCATCAGGACGGGCACACAGCACGGGCTGCCGGGCCATGAAGAATCCCGGCGGCCCGTGCCCCACAGCGGTACCGGACTGGCAGGTCCCAGGAAACCCGGGTGTCGCGTGCCGATCCGACGGCGAGGCCACCCTACCCCTGCAAGCCGAAGATTCTGGGCCATAACGGTTCCATCACCAAAGAATCTGCGGCTAGATTTTCTATTCGACCTACGATTTCCTGTCGTAGGGCTAGCGGGATACCGCACCACTTTTGAGGAGCAGCGCGATGAGCGCCAGGCGGACGAAGAAGCAGACACTGGACCGGAAGGGCAAGGGGCGGCACAGCAGGACGATGAGCGCGGGCCGCATCACGGCCGCCTGCGCGGTCGCGGCGCTCGCGACCACGGCGGTCGTGTGGGTGCAGAGCGATGAGCAGGCCGCGCAGGCCACGCAGTCGGGCACGGCCAAGGTGCCTTCCCTGGCCCTGGTCAACGGCAAGCTGTCCTACACGCCGGACGCGTCGAAGAACCGCATCCCCGACTTCTCGTCGGCCGGGTACAAGGGCGGCGGCGTCCCTCTGCCCGACGCGGCCGTCGTCGGACGTGTCGATGCACGCGGCAGCGGCGACGACACCCCCCGCATCCAGGCCGCCCTGAACAGTGCCTCGAAGCTGAAGCCGTCGGCTACCGGTGTGCGGGGCGCGGTCCTCCTGGGACCGGGGACGTTCCGGGTCACCGCCTCGCTGAAGCTGGCGGACGGAGTCGTCCTGCGCGGCTCCGGCACCGACCTCGGCAAGGGAGGGACCCTCCTCGAGGCCAAGGGGGTGCCCGGATCGTTGATCACCATCGGCGGCGACGGTGACTACACCCGGACGGGGCAGCGGGTGTCGATCGCCGACGACTACGTGCCCGTCGGCGCGACCAAGGTCACGCTCCAGGACGCCTCCTCCTTCAAGGCGGGCGAGCGGATCGTGGTCCAGCGCCCGACCACTCAGGAGTGGATCAACGCGATCGGGATGAACAAGATCCCCGGCGGGGAGTCCTGGACGCCGAACTCGGGCATCCTCGCGGCACGCACCGTGGTGGCCGTCTCGGGGAAAACCGTCACTCTGGACGCCCCGATCACGACCGCGATCGAGAAGAAGTACGGCGGCGGCACCGCCTGGCACTACACCCTCGCCGGCCAGGTCACCAACGCGGGCGTGGAGAACCTGGCCGCGGACGCGAAGGAATTCACCGAGGACCCCAACTACGGGCGGCCCGAGGACGGCAAGAACAAGGACGCAGGTGCCTTCGCCTCCCGCCTGGTGACGATCGGCGCCGCACGGGACGTGTGGGTCAAGGACGTGAAGCTGACCCGCTTCGGCTCCGGGTTCTACGTCAACGACAACGCCAGCCGCGTCACCATCGAGCGGGCCGCCGACCTGGACATGAAGGTCCCCGACGGCCTGGCCCCGCCGCCCGCGTTCATGGTCGGCGGTCAGCAGGTCCTGGTCCGCGACACCACCGTCACCGGCGACCGCGTCCACGCCTGGACCACCCAGGCCTTCGCCGCGGGCCCCAACGTCTTCACCCGCTCAACCGCCACGTCCGTCACGGGCCAGGGCCAGGTCGACGCCGGTCCGCACATGCGCTGGGCCTCGGGCACCCTCTACGACCAGCTGACCATCAACAGCTCCGACGGCGCGTTCATCGCCGCCAATGCCTGGGACGGCGGCACCGGACACGGCTGGCAGGGCGCCAACAACATGTTCTGGAACACCAAGGCCACCACTTACACGATCCTGGCCCCGCCCACCGCCAACAACTGGGCTTACGGCATCACCAGCGAGCAGGTCGAGGGCAAGCACGACGACGAACTCCCGACCACACCCTCACTCGGAACGATCGTCAGCCCCGGCAAGGCGGTGGCACCCGCCAGCCTCTACGAACAGCAGCTGTCAGAGCGCCGCATATCCCCAGAACACCACTGACACCGAGACACCGTACGGGCCCCGCGGGGGCGGGCCCGTACGGGCAGTGCGGCAGAGCCCCCACGTGGCGTATCCGCTCGGACCACCCCAGGAGAGCCAGCCTCCCGTGCACGCACCACGGCACACCCCCACCACCCCCCTGATCGGACGCACCGCCCAGCTCGCAACGCTGACCCGGGCGGCAGCCCAGCCGCCGAGCATCATCGTCATCACCGGCGAGGCCGGCATCGGCAAGACGCGACTCGTCCAGGAGCTCCTGCGGACCCCCGCGCTGAAGAACTTCCCACACCTGATCGGGCAGTGCTCCGAGATGGCGCAGACTCCCGTCCTGGGACCCGTCATCGCCGCGCTCAACCGCCTCCCCACCAACGCGCTGCGCGAAGTACCCGCACTCGCGGGGGCCCTGCGTCTTCTTCTGCCCGACCTCGCCGACTTCCTGCCGCCGGAGCTTCCGGTCTTCAGCTACACGCAGGCCGAGACCTATCGCCTGCACGGGGCCATTTACGCACTGCTCCGGTCAATAGATCCGGCGGTCCTGGTGCTGGAGGATGTCCATTGGGCCGACGCGAGCACCCGAGAGTTCCTGCGGGTCCTGACCACGCGCCTGCCCGCCGACCTCACGGTCGTACTCACCGACCGGGACGACACTCCTCATGCCGCAGGGCACCGTGGACCGGCCTCGTGGCTATCCGGCGCACAGGTCCACGAAGTCCGGCTGTCTCCCCTGACAGCAGCGGAGACAGGAGAGCTCGCCGCTCAGCTCATGGGCGCGGAACACACTTCCGAGCACTTCGCCGAAAGTCTGCACCGCCGCACAGCCGGCATCCCCTTCGTGATCGAAGAAGTGATCCGGCTGATCACCGACGACGACGGCAGCACCCCGGACGCCGACGGCACGATCATCCTGCCCGCCCCGGTGCGGCGCGTGCTCCTGGAACGCCTGGCGCTCCTCCCGGAACAGGCCCGCGACGTCATCGCCGCCGCCGCTGTGGCAGCGCGTCCGGTCACCGTCGACCTGCTCGCCGACATCACCGGCCTGAGCGAACCCGACACCCGCCGAGCCGTCACCATGGCGCTCGATCACGGCGTCCTGCACCCCGCCGCCGCCGGGACCCTCGACTTCCGCCACTCCCTGGCCCGCCAGGCAGCCTACGAAGCCATCTGCGAGTTCGAACGCCGCCCGCTGCACCTGCGCGCGGCCAAAGCCGTCCTCACCCACATCTCACCACCGCCGCTCGCCCAGATCGCCCACCACTACCAACAGGCCGGCCGCACCAAGGCCTACCTGCGCTACACCGAAGCCGCCGGCGACCGCGCCGCGGCGCAGGGCGACACCAGCACCGCCACCCGCCACTACCTCACGGCGCTCAGCGACCACCCCTCCGCCGCCGCCCGGATCCGGCTCGGCCTGAAACTTGGCAATGCCGCCCTGTCCGCGATGCCCGACGGCGCCACCCTTCCCGCCCTGCGCCGCGTCATCAGCCAGGATGATCCCCCGCGGGCCGTCCGGGGTGAACTGCGTCTCTACCTGGGCACCCTGATGCGCAACCAGGCCGGTCTCGGACTCGCCGGCATGGACGAGATCGCCCGTGCCGCCGACGACCTCACCGACACCGCACCCGAACTCGCCGCCCGCGCGATGTCCGCGATCGCCTTCCCCTCCGTCCAGGGATGGCCCCTGACCCAGCATCTGGGATGGCTGGAGCGCGCCGAAGCACTCATCCCGCGCATCACGGATCCCGTCCAGCGCACCGCCATCGCCGTCAACCGGGCCACCGTCCTGATGTTCACCGGCGACCCGGAAGCCTGGAACGCGACAGCAGCCCTGCCCCAGACCCCTGCCTCGGCCGCCGAGGAAGTCCAGCTCGCCCGCGCCCGAGTCAACCTCGCCCACGCCACCACCGCGCTCGGCTACCCCACCGCCGCCCGCGACCACCTCGCCCAGGCGGACGAAGTCTTGGAACGTAACGGCATCCCGTACCTCGAGGGACTCGCCGAAACCGCCCACCTCCTCCTCGCCTGGACCACCGGCCACTGGGAAGGGCTCGCCGAGCGCGCACAGCGCGCCGTCCACCTCTACTCCGAGATCCGTGACCTCGCCGCCGAGTCCCTCCTCGTCCGCGGCCTGCTCACCCTCCATCAGCGGGGGGACACCGCCACCGCGCGCCAGGACCTGACGAACGCCGCCCGCACCTCCCAGCTCGACACCGGCATCGTCCTGCCCGCCTCCGCGGCAGCCCTCGCGCGCATCCACCTCGCCGCCGACCGCCCCGACCACGCAAACGCCGCCACCACGCTCACCCTCGACCACATCCGACGCACCGGAGGATGGATCTGGGCCACCGACCTCGCCCCCACCGCCGTCGAAGCCCTCATCCGAACCGGCCAGCACCCCGAAGCCCAGCGGCTCGTCGAAGACTTCGCCCACGGCATCGACGGACGACACGCCCCGGCCGCCACCGCCGCCCTCCTGACATGCCGCGCCCACCTCGCGGAAGCCGACCGGCGCCCGGACACCGCCCTGCCGCTCTTCACACGGGCCGCCCAAGCCTGGACCGAGGCCGGCAGGCCTCTCGAAACAGCACACGCCCTCCAGGGCGCCGCCCGCTGCAGCCTGCCCGCCGACCGCCAGCGGGCACAGGAACTCAGTGACGAGGCGCTGGAAACATATCGGCGCATCGGCGCGAATGGGACCTCGACAACTACCGCCGCCTGCTACGCCGCCAAGGGCTCACCCGCGTCAGCAAACGCGGCCCCGTGGGATACGGCGACGGCCTCTCCCCCCGCGAACACCAAATCGCTCTCCTCGCCGCCCAAGGCCACTCCAACCGCGCCATCGCCGAGCAGCTGCACGTCTCGCCACGGACTGCCGAGCACCACGTCGCCAACGCCCTGCGCAAACTCGGAATCAGCAGCAGAACACAACTCGCCGCCGAGCTGGCCACCACAAACCGCACGTCCTCAAGGGCCGAGTAGCAGTGCCCTCCGAGTCACGCCAAAGCATCAACTGCCACGACCGCCGGGGAGGCAGCGGCCAAGCTCGCGAGAGGCCTGCGATCGGGCGCGCGGAAGGGACGGCCGATAGCCAGCCAGGTACAGGGGGCGGGGCGAGCTGTCCAGGGTGGGCGGAGTCCGAGCGCGAAGCGCCGCCGCGGGCGCCCTTGACCCCTCGGCACGGCCCGCACATTCCACGGGGAACGAGGAGCCTGGGGAAATTCGGGATCCGCATCGGGGCAGCTGCGCCGCGCGGTCGAGCAGGAGAGGGTTGTAGTTGGTGTCGTTCCCGGCCTCGCCGTAGAGGTAGTCGGCGCCGTTGCCGCCGCGCATGATGTCGTCGCCGGGGCCCCCGTCGTCCTTCGAATCGCAGCGCCGGGGACCCCTGCTGGATGCGCCGGGTGAACCCCACCCCCGGCGGTCCGTCCGGGTGGCGGGGGTCCCGGGGTGGTGTCGGGTGGGTCACGGCCCGCCACGGGATCCTGTGTCGGGTCGTTGGGCTGGGTATGGACCAGAGAAACGTTCCGGCGCCGAGGGGTTTGACCGCCCCGCGGGCAGGTGGCGGGAGGGGTTCGGATTCGCCGATCTACGACGCTGTTGAGCGCCAGTGGCTGTGCGAGGGCCGCGAGGTTCCTGGCGGGCAAGAGCCTGCGCTACGAGGCGGGGACCGGCTAGGAGGTGTCGATCTCTTTCACCGCGGCTGATCGGACACCTGCTCATCCGCCGACGGCCCGCGCCTGGGCCGCGCGGCCTGGCGGGAGCGGTAGGTACGCGACCGGCCCGATCCCTCCTCATGCCTTGCACGCGCTGGAAGGCGCGATTCTGGGCGGTCCGCGGCTCGGAGCGGCTTCGCTCGGAGTGAGGGGTGGTCAGATTTTCGTTTTGTGCTCTCGTGTGTGGCTGCCGTCTGGGGGTATCTGGCTGGAAGCAGCCGTGTGGCTTGCTCAGGATGAGGGTGGCGGTATGGCTGATGTGGTGTCCCAAGACGAGTGTGAGTCGCTACTAATCCGCCCGATCATGTCCGCGATGGCCCTGGACGGCATCGAACCGATCGCTGGGGCCAGGCATGCTGCCCGTAGTTTCATGACCGCGGTGCAGGCCGTGCACGGGCTCCCGGTGTCGGACCGGGCGATGAGCATGGTGGAGCTGGTGGTCAGCGAGTTGGTGACCAACGCCTACAAATACGCGCCCGGGCCGTGTCTGCTGGAGCTGGAGGTCGGCGCCGGTGCCGTGGAGATCAGCGTGTGGGATACCGCCGCGCAGTTGCCTGCGGTGAGTGCGGCTGATCCGAGCCGGATTGGGCAGCACGGCCTGGAGATCGCGATGGCGGTGTGCCGCAGTTTCGAGGTGCGACGCGAGCCCGTGGGCAAGCGGGTAAAGGTCACGATAGGGCTGGCCGACGACCCCGGCGGGGACCAGGCCGGGCGCCTCCTGTGATCATCGAGCCGGCCTGCTCTTGGTCCTCGTTCCCGAGCTGCCACATCCGGGGCGTGGCCGTCATGTACAGGCCGCGGAAGGCCGGGATGCGGGTGTTGTCGTGGACGACCGCCCACGGCTTCCCGATCCGGCCTGAGGTCCGGTGGGCGTTCCATCCGGCCATCGAACCGCAAGGTGACGGCCGGCCTCTGTGCGCCCGTCTACCGCCTCGGTCACCTGCCGGCCACGGAGTCCCCAAGGACCTCCGCACCGACCTGCCGCGCCAGCCACTCCGCCCGGGGGAGGTTCCCGAGGTTGGACAGGTGCACGAACACCGTGTGCTCGTCTGCGGGTAGCTCCCAGTCGATGTCGAGGCTGTTGAAAGCGACTTCGACTGCCTCGTGCTTTGCGTTCGCCAGGAGATCGAGCTCTGGTACGTCCGGCCAGCTGCCGTCCCAGTAGATCGAGGCGGGGCCACCGCCCAGGGCTTGAACGAAGAGATCCTCCAGCTCATCATCCACCGGCGTGTCGACGTCCACGCGGAACGGCAGCGACGGCACGAGCCCGTATGAATCCCTGGGCAACGTCTCCGCCCGGTACTCGTGAGTCCACTGGTGCGCGTCGAATGGCACGGCCTGTGCGTTGTAGACAGCCTTTGGCAAGACCTCCACCATCCTCCACACGTCTTCGGCCGTCTGTAGATCAGCGGTCAGCTCGACAACCGAACCCCGCCTCTCCATCAGCGAGCACAGACGCCGTGCCAGCGCGAGCGTGTCCACTGCGCTGGCACTCCTGAAGAGGGGATACGCCCTGGAGTCACCCATGACCGCCACCTTGCCACACCCGCCAACACGGTACCCAGGCGCATGGTGCATAGCTTCCGAACCTCAGCACGCTCTGACACCACGGAGCAGCGGTACCTGGCTCGCCGACTGGCACCATCCCGCGGATGACGCAGGCATCACGGAAGAGCGGTCAGAACCAACTATGGCGCTCAGTCACACGTACGTGTTGACCCGTCTCGGCGAAATTTGATTAGTCTCACCGAAGTTTGACAGCCTGCCGATTTGTCTCAACGAACCTTGATTGCCCAGTTCAGCCCCGGTGCAAGATGATGTTGCCGGGTCGAGCATGATTGGCGCCGTGGAGAACACGGTCGAGAAGGTCAAGGTCTGGTTCCGGTTCGTCCCGCGCGAGGGCTGGTTCCCGCAGGACATCGAGGGCCTGTGGGCTACAAGGCTCAGCGCCGGCACGGCCGTGATCGAGAACGTCCCGTTCCTCCAGGACGGCGTTGCCGAGGGGGACGTCGTACAGTTCCAGACCGACTCAGATGGACTGCACTGGGCTGTCGGGCGGGTCAGCTCAGCCGGCAACTGCACGGTGCGCGTCGTGCCCATCCCCTCCGGGCCTCTGGCCCGCAGCCCTCAAGCGGTGCACCAACGACTGGCCACCTTCGACCTCGGCGGCGAGGTCATGAGCGCCGACTTTCCCATGGTGGCCTTCAACGTCCCGGCCGACGCGGACTTCGCCGGGATCAAAGCGCTCCTGAACGAAGGGCAGGACGAAGGCTGGTGGCACTACGAAGTCGCTGCGGCACCGACGAGTGGTGGAACGCCTAACCTCCTGTTCTACATCCCTTGCCGCATGCACCGGTGCTGGCCCCGGTGATCCACCGAAGCGCCGATCATGTGCGACCCGGGCCTCCGGCTCTCCTGCCGTTCAGTCCTCCGCGCCGGTGAGCCGGTTCACTTTCCGCGCCGCGGTCTCCGCCTGCGCTCGTGCCTTCGAAGCGGCCCGCGCGGCTTCCCGATAGTGGGCGGTGGCGTCCGCGCTTGCCGTACGGGCCCGGCTCAGCCGCTCCTTCGCTGCGGCCAGCTCTTCCTCCGCCGCCTTCACGGCTGCGGCAGCGGAGTCCGCAAGCTCCTGTCCGGCGGCAGACTCGGCTTCGAGCCGGTCGGCCTCGGCTCGCGCCTCGGCCAACTCCGCCGCCGCCGCTTTCACACGCTCCTGGCGTGCCCGCGCCGCAGCCTCATCCTCATCCGTCTTCGGGGTACGGCGCCGGGCCTGTTCCGTCACTGTGGCGCCGGGTTCGGCCGCCGATTTGGTGCTCGGTGGTACAGCTCCCGCCTGCGGTTCCAGGCCCGCGAATCCCAGAGCTACATCCGGCGCCGCTGTCAGACGGCCTGCCGCCCAGTGGGCCGCTACGTCTGCGTCGGCGAGAACCGCATGAAGGATGCCCTCAACCTCGTGCAGCACAGGCTCGCTCACTGCCTGCCCGGCCTCCGCCGCGAGAGCGCGCGCGGTCCGCGCGAGCTCGCCGATCACCACATGCTGATCATGCGACAGCTTCCGCAGCTGCCCGGCGTCCAGCGTCCGGTGCGCCGTACGGAGCGCCTTGCCCAGCTGCATCAGCCCCTGCGCTTCGTCAGGGCGGCGGCGGGCCAGTAGCCCGGCCGTCCACACCGCGACCGTCGGTTTCCTCAACCCAGCGACCGCTGCGGCGAGCTCCTTGTCACCGGCCTTCCGCGCCCGAGCCACGTACTCGTTGCGGGCTGCCGTGAACTCCGCAGGCCGCAACGCCAGCAGCTCCGCCGTCACCGACTCCACGTCCATGCCCGGCAGTCTCCCGCGCTCGCTGCCGGCGGACCCGCACCACGGGCACCACCGCGCGTCGGCACCGCATCTCAAGCCCGGGCGGCGCAATCGGACGGAGGCCATCGTTGCGCGGCCTTATGGCGGCTCGTCTTCACAGCGGCCAAGCACGGAACGCAGAGGGTTGGCCCCGACCGTGTCCGGCAGCAGGGCTGGCGCGGTCCCGATGCCAGGGCCCCCGATCACATGGGGGAAGTGTGAGGGGAGGTACCGGGGGAGGTATGGGGGGAGGCGGTATGGGCTGGGGGTCCGTGTTGTGCCTGCTCAGGACCGGTTTTCTGGCTGGTGAGTAGGCGGACTTTCTTGTGTGCGGGGTATGGGGTTGGCTGAGGCCGGAGGCAATGGGTTTGCCTGCGGGCCGGCA
The DNA here is from genome assembly GCF_042880975.1 of Streptomyces sp. NPDC058289. Lineage (NCBI taxonomy): Bacteria > Bacillati > Actinomycetota > Actinomycetes > Kitasatosporales > Streptomycetaceae > Streptomyces > Streptomyces sp. NPDC058289. Next base: position 1,721 of record NZ_JBHVYI010000089.1, on the reverse strand, counting down.
GTGCGGGAGCGGTGACGCAGGGAGCTGGCGGCATGCTCTCAGGCGTCTGGATCGTGTTCGTGGAGGCGGCGGGCGAGGTCGTCGGACCAGAGTTGTGCCCAGGTCCGCAGGGTGGCATGGCGTTCTCGTCATGGCCGTAGGCGGTGAATTCGGCGTCGTCGATCCAGCCGACGCCTGCCAGGCGGCCCTGGAGGTCTTCGGGACTGAACCTGCCTCGTGCATGGCGGCGCGAACTCTTCGAGGTCGGTCGTGGTCCAGCCGCGGGAAGCGGCGTACGCGTCGAGGAAGTCGCGGGCCGGTCGGCCAGGGCGCGGACCTTGGTGCCGACGACGTCCTCCTCACCGAGGACGGGACCATAGGCGGTCTGGGCGAGAGGCCGCCAGAACTTTGAGGACGTCGACCTCGCACACGTCGCCGGTGAGGGGGTCGGTGACCTGGAAGCGGGCGGACAGCGGGGCGCTCTCGACCTCGGCGACCTGCCAGCCCCGGTCCGTGAGCCCTGCGCGCACGGCCTGGGCGATCTCTTCCATCGGGGTCGGGGACTCGGTAGCGAGGTCCAGGTCCTGACTGACCCGTTCCAGCAGCTCGTGCGCCTGCACCGCGTAGCCGCCGGTCAGGACCAGCGGGTAGGGGAGCCGAGCGCGAGCATGTCGGCGAGGAGCCGTGCGTGCAGTTCGGGCATCTTCACGCGGCGGTCTTCTCGCGGAGCTGGGGGAAGGCTTCCTCCCACACGTCCCGCACGCTCGGCCCGGCCAGAGTCCGCAGCACCGGCCACAGGCTGGCGAGCAGCTCGGCGTTGAGGAAGCGGCACAGGTCCTCGTGGGTGCCCTCGGCCAGGACGGTGCGGTAGAGGCCCATGCGCTGGCGGGGCTGGTCGAGGTCGAAGGCGCGTAGGCCGGACCAGGCGACGTGGAGGGGGAGCTCGATGATTCCGTGGGCGGGCCCGGTCAGCGCGGACAGGCTCGCGGGCAGCCGCCGGGCGAATTTCAGCCTGTACAGCATGACGTCGTCGAGACCGGGGTCGGAAACAGTCATGCCCTGAGTATCTCCCGGCCCGGCGGCGAACGGGTCGGCCCTCGCGGGTCGACGACTCGACGGAACTGACCGACCGGCCGAGACGTGACCCGCCCCTCGCAGCGCTTGAGTAAGGGGCGGGCCTTGGTCGCTGGCCGGGGCGGGCGGTCAGGTGATGGGGGAAAGGCGGTGGGCGCCGGTGAGGTGGAGCAGTTTGGTGACTTGCTGGTTGGGGCCGTGGAGGATGATGCGCCGGCTGTACTCGATGGCGGTGAGGCGGGCCTGGAGGAAGGCGTTCAGGCCGGAGGAGTCGCAGAACGTGAGCTCGCTCAGGTCGAGGACGACGTCGGGCGGACAGTCGGGCTGGGTTATCAGGGTGCGCAGGGCTTCGTGGAGGAGCGGGGCCCGGTCGATGTCCATCTCGCCGCCGACGAGCACGATCACGTGCTGCTCCTGCTTTTCCACCTCTACGGGCGGGGTGGGGTCCAGCTCATCGTCCATCGGTCCAGGGTAGGAGGGTGGCAGGGCGGTGACCAGGCTCTTCCCGGGCAGCGGGGCCGCCGCCGTGTGAGGCCGGTGGACGGCGTCCTACGCCGAGGTTCCGAAGCTGCGCCGGCGCCCACGACGGGTCCCCGTCCAGGCCCTGCGTCTCGCGGACATCACTGGCGCCGTCGAAGAGGGCGTGACAGCAGGGCGGGGGCGACAGC
>NZ_JBHVYI010000088.1:0-35069 GCF_042880975.1 Streptomyces sp. NPDC058289 | reverse complement strand
GGTGCGGGGGCGGCGGGGCGTCGCGGGATCCGGAACGGTGTGATCCACATCGCATTCGGCCGTCCGGACCGTTTGCGAACACGATGATCGCGCAGACGGGAGGGCTGGAACACCCACCGAGGAAAGGACCGGCCCATGGTGGCCCCCAAACCCCCGCAGGTGGCCGATCCCGAAGCGGTGAAGCGCCATCCCATCCTCTTCCGTGCCATCAGGCAGCGCCGGAACCCCAGACTCCGCAGGACGGACATCACCGTCACGGACGAGGCGACGGTCATGCGCGCCGTCAAGGCGGCCTCGCTCGGCAACGCCATGGAGTGGTTCGACTTCGGCATCTACTCCTACCTGGCCGTCACCCTCGGACACGTCTTCTTCCCGTCCGGGAACGACACCACCCAGCTGTTGTCCTCCTTCGCCACCTTCGCCGTGGCCTTCCTGGTACGGCCGCTGGGCGGGATGTTCTTCGGCCCGATGGGGGACCGACTCGGCCGCAAGCGGGTCCTGGCACTCACCATGATCATGATGGCGGTGGGCACGTTCGCGATCGGGCTCATCCCCTCGCACGACGCGATCGGCCTGTGGGCCCCCGCCCTGCTGATCCTCTTCCGCATGGTCCAGGGCTTCTCGACCGGCGGTGAGTACGGAGGCGCCTCCACCTTCATCGCCGAGTACGCGCCCGACAAGCGCCGCGGGTTCTTCGGCAGCTTCCTGGAGTTCGGCACCCTGGCCGGGTACGTCGGCGCGGCCGGACTCGTCACCACGCTGTACGCCGTGCTCGACGACGGGCAGATGGAGGCCTGGGGCTGGCGCATCCCCTTCCTCGTCGCCGGGCCGCTGGGCCTGGTCGGCCTCTACCTGCGGCTGCGCCTGGACGAGACCCCCGCCTTCCAGAGGCTGGAGGGCGGCCAGGCACTCGGCACGGAGGCCGCGGACGCCGTGGAGACCACCACCAAGGGCGACCTCGCGAAGATCTTCCGCGACTACTGGCCGACACTGGTCCTGTGCGTCTGCCTGGTCGGCGCGTACAACATCAACGTCTACCTGGTGCTGTCGTACCTGCCGACCTACCTGTCCGACGAGCTGGGCTACAGCGAGACGCACGGCCTGCTCGTCCTGCTGGGCATGATGGTCTTCCTGATGCTGGTGATCAGCCGGGTCGGCAAGCTCTCCGACCGCTTCGGCCGCAAGCCGGTGCTGATGACGGGCATGGCGGGGTTCTTCCTGCTCTCCCTGCCCGCGTTCCTCCTGATCCGCCAGGGCAGCGTCCTCGCGGTCGGGCTGGGCATGCTCGCGCTGGGGCTGTCGCTCGTCTGCATGCTCGCGACGATGTCCGCCGCCCTGCCCGCCCTGTTCCCGACGCAGGTCCGGTACGGCTCCCTGTCGGTCGGCTACAACCTGTCGACCTCGCTCTTCGGCGGGACGACCCCGCTCGCGGTCACCGCCCTGATCAGCTGGAGCGGCTCGAAGCTGATGCCCGCCTACTACTCGATGGGGGCGGCGCTGGTCGGCATCATCGCCGTGGCCTGCATGAAGGAGACCGCGCGCAAACCGCTCGACGGTTCCCCTCCCTCCGTCGAGACGCAGGAAGAGGCCGCGGAGCTGTGCGCGGCCCAGTCCCCGGACCCGAAGTTCTGAGCCGCCTGCGGCTCAGAACCACGGCCGCAGGACACCCGGCCGGCGCTGACCCGGTCCAGGCCGAAACGACGTCCAGTACCGGGCACTGACCGAACTGCGCGCTGTTTCCGCCGAGGATTACCGGGCCATCGGGCGCTCCATCGTCGACAACGAGACGTGGCGCGAGGCAAACGGGGCCATCGGTCCTGGCCTGGCCGCGTACCAGCGCGACGCCAAGCCAAGACCGGAGCTCCCGACCTCGTGCCCTGGCTGTTTCCCGGTGGCCGGCCCGGACACCCCCTCGACGATCACCGGATCAGCCGGGGTCCCCACAAGATCGGGATCCGGCCCCGGCAGAACCGCTCTCCACCGCGCGCCCGGCCGGAGGGGTCGGAATCGCGGATCTTTCCGGCTGTGCGTGCCCCGACCTCGCCCGGGACCGCGGCCGCGGTCGGGGTCGGGGGAGGTTCTTGACACCGCCAGAGTGATCGTTTCGCCTGGAGGCGGGATGGGGAGGATCCGATCGCATCCGGGTGCGGTCCGTGTTCCCGGCGTCATACCTCCAAGGGGTTTGTTGTGGCTCAGACGGGTTCTGTGAAGTGGTTCAACGCTGAGAAGGGCTACGGCTTCATCTCTCAGGACGGCGGCGGTCCGGACGTGTTCGTCCACTACTCGGCGATCGCCTCGGACGGCTACAGGTCTCTCGATGAGGGCCAGAAGGTCCAGTTCGACGTGACCCAGGGGCAGAAGGGGCCCCAGGCCGAGAACGTGATACCTGCCTGAACGCCTACCCGTATCTGATCTCGAATACTTCAGCCGGCCGCCCCGTTCCGTATCTGCCGATCGGGATGGGGCCAACCTCACCGGAACCCCGCTCACGGCCATGGACCGGGAGCGGTGGGGCTTGGTGCCCAAGCAGGTCGTGTGTACGTAGGCGGGCAGGCTCCACCGGCCGGGCTGTCTCAGTGCCTCTGCTTGCTGTTTACGGCACGGCGAAAGCCGCCAGGCGAAGGCCGAGGCCGCGAAGTACCGGTAGAGATAACTGGTGATCGCCACTGCCGGAGCGGTCGCCGTGGCGGCGTACTCGGTGGGCGGTAGTAGTTACACCGGCTCCAGGTCGCGGGTCGGGAACCGTTCCGTAGGATCCTGCGTGAGTTCTTGGTGGGCAGCAGTCGGCGGGTGGAGGGGATCTGGATGAGGACGCGGACGTTGGTGAGTGTGGCGGTGTAGGCATGCGTGGCGGTGGTGGCGTGCGGGTGCGGTCCGGAGAAGGCGAAGGAGAGCACTGACGCGAAGCCTTCGCAGCCGTCGGCGTCCGCACCGGCGACGGTCCCGTCGGGCACGCCCTCCACGTCCGCCGGAACGGGGAAGCCGTCGGCCACGGTGAGCGCTGACCAGCCCGCGCCCAGGACGAAGGAACGCGCGATCCAGCGGTACGAGCAGTACCTCCACGGCCTGGGGCGGGAGGACATCGGCACGGTCTGCGAAGTGGCCGGGCCGGGCGCGAAGAAGGCAGAAGAACAGGGATTCGGTCCGTGCACGTCGACGTACGTGATCGTCTTCCAGATGATCTCACCCGAGCAGAAGAAGGCCCTCCAGACCGCCACGGTGGATCCGGAGCGTGTCTCTGTGCGCACCCTCGACAAGATCGAGATGCCGCTCGAAGCGGTCAGGTCCTCCGCCACCTTCTCCGAGGAAGACCTGGGCAGCTACACCCTGGAGTACCTCAAGAACGACTACTACATCACCGACGGAAAGTGACCCTGGGCCGGGTGCTGACGTACCCGTCCGGTGCGGGCCTCTGAGTACGCCGAAAGCGGCCAGCTCCATGGCCATCCCTCGTCGAGCTGTCCCCGGTTCGGGCGGCGCGACCAGCTCGCCGACTCCATCGAGCTGACCCGACAGCACAAACTGCCGCGCATCCGAATGCCGTTGACCGGCATCACTCTCGTCGGCGTCGGCGTCGGCGTCGGCGTCGGTGGGGGAGCGGAGGGTGCGTTCCGCCACTTTCGAGCCCCAGCGGTGTCGATATTGTCCAGGCGATGGCGGACTACGCGGTTCACGCCCTCCTGCGGAGACAGCCGATTCCGAGCCTGACGCGGGATCGGCTGACGGTTGAGTGGGGTCTGCACCGGCCAGTAGGCGAGCCGGCCGAGATACTGCCGCAGGCTGAGGGCCGGCACGCCCTTGCGGGGCGTCGGCAGCGGAGGAGGCGGCGTCCAGTGAAGCCCCGCCCGGTCGACGCGTCGGAGTATCGAGGCGCGGCGCTCCGGGCCGCTGGTGTTCCTTCGATAGCTCATCGGCCGGTCCGAGCGGCACGCGGTCTCACAGAACACCGCCGTCACCTTCGCCTTCGGCATCAACGGCTTCTGCCCCCGTCGGCACCGCCGCGGCCCACCGTCGTCCTTCGCGACAGTGGCCGGCCGGAGCCGGACAACCTTCCCCATGCCGCCACCGTGCGCTGGGTCCTTTAAGGCAGAAGGATGAACATGGCACTGCCCAAGAAGGGCTCACGCCGCATCGTCGTCGCCAGCGCGCCCGGTCCGGGAGCTGGGCTACGACGGAAGGGCCCGGATCCTTTCGGATCCGGGCCCTTCCGTTCAGTAGCGGGGACAGGATTTGAACCTGCGACCTCTGGATTATGAGCCCAGCGAGCTACCGAACTGCTCCACCCCGCGGCGGTGAAACCCACCCTACGGCACTGCAGGACCGTGCTTTACCGTCTTTGCCCTGCTCAGGGGTCGGGCTGTCCGGCGATGGTGATGACTTGGATGTCCATCTGGTCGGCTTGTGCGGTGAGGATGCGTGCGACGGTGCGCATGGTGGCGGGGTCTCACGCGAAGGGTTCCTCGCCCGAGCCGGTCCAGGTGAGGTTGTCGGTCCGCCCTTCTCTGTTCGGGGCAGAAGGGTCGTGGGGCACGCCAGTACCTCTTGCCAATAGGTGTTCGAAAAAATGGCAGAAGAGGTTGTTACGGGGACTTGAACCCGTTCGGCGCAGGGGTGGAGGGGTGGAATGGAAGCCGGGAGCCGGGGAGCGGGGCGCTGCCGCCCATGAGCCTTCTGGGCATGCATCGGAACGGCTGCGTGCGAGGGTCAATACGGCCTTGACGCGTGCCCTATACAGGGGACAGTCACCGACATGTCCAGATTGTGTAACACAGGCAATTTGCGCGGCTTCCGTGCGTGGTGTGGGTCAGAGTGTGGCTTCTCGGCAGGACGCCGGGACCTGTTCGAAGTCCGCCCGGCTTGCACAAAACCGGGCTGGGCTGTCTGTTGAAGGAGCCTTCTGCATGTCTGCTTCTCTGGCCACTCGCCGCACTCTCGCAGGCCTCCTGGCCGTCGGCGCCCTGATCGGCGCCGCAGCGGTGCCGGCCGCAGCCGACGACCACCGGCGCGACCGCCGCGGCCCGCACTCCTCCATCGTCATCGGTGACGTCGAGAACGTCGGCCGCGGGCGCGACAACCGCGCCCTGAACAGCGAATGGGTCGAGGTGAAGAACACCGGCCGCCACAGTGTGGACCTGCGCGGCTTCACTCTCACCGACAAGCAGGGCAACCGCTACCGCTTCAACGGCTTCCGCCTGGACGGCCGCTCCAGCGTCAAGGTCCACACCGGCCAGGGCCGCGACACCCACCGTGACGTCTACCAGGACCGCCGCCACCAGATCTGGGACGAGCGCGACACCGCCACGCTCCGCGACAACCGTGGCAATGTGATCGACACCGAGTCCTGGGGTCGTCGCGGACACCACCGCCACGGCAGCTAGACCACTCCGGCAGCCATTCCCACTGGGACTGTGAGCTGCCGCCAACTGAACCGAACGGCGTGCCACGGCAAACCAGCCGCGGCACGCCACACCCATGTAGTGGCTTCCCACCTCTCCACGTGGCCGCGATCCGGCGGCCCGCGGGCGAGGTGTGAGCGGCCGCGCCTGGCCCGTGCGAATGCTGCGCCGTATCCGCGACGTCAGCATGCTGCGGCACCCTGGCCCGTGCGACCAGGTTCTAGTCGGGAGGGGTGATCAGCATGCTGTTACCCACAGGGAGCTGATGTTGTCGTTTCGGTTGTACTGCGAGGTGTTGCCTTTCCAGTTTCCTACTGGCCACGTGGAGCCTTGCTTGTTGGTGTCCAGATACGTGCAGACCGTCTTGCCGGTCCTGTTCCACACCGAGGAGACTTTGTCGTTCAGGCGGTAGTCGCCCAGGTTGTTGGTGCCGCTCCGGAAGTACGCTGCTCCGCCGTATCCGTTGTCGTGCTCATAGACGCAGAACTCGCCGACCTCGCAGTTTCGCCACGGTGTCTCGGCGGCGGATGCCGCTGGTGCGGTGAGTGCTGCGGACATCGCCAAGCCCGCCGCAGCGGTGAGGGTGAGGAGGGAGCGTCGCAGTGACATCACAAGATCCGCCTTTAGTCGGGAACATGTGCATTCCTTCCGTTCCACTAGAGCAGCTGGATGCCGGGAAGCACATACGAGAACAAGCCCTTGTTACGGGCTACATATCGCCACATACCCCCTGCAGATTCATAGACCTGATGCTTCTCTAGGGGGACCGTTGGGGACCGTCGCACGCGCACCGGTAGAGCACGGCTTCGCCCACCTCGTTGGCGCTGGGCGGCTCTAGCCGATCATCACCGGCCGTGTCCGAACCGCTGAGACGACTGCCCACCCGCTTCTTCACGGCCCAACAGGATTTCGACGGTGAGCCGAGCCCCGCCCGTGAGCCGGCGCGATCCGCTCTGCGGTTCGCTGTCGACCAGCACGAATTCCTTCTCATACGGGCCTACGGGTGGGCAGGCCGGCAGCCACTGGGCGAACGCGGCGGCCCGCGGTGCGCCTGCCCGTCAGTGTCGTGCGTCCGAGGAAGTACGCGTCGAGGCACCAGGTACCGTCCGGATCCTTGTTGATCGCCAACCACAGGTCGTCAACAGGCACGCCAGCGAGTGCTCACCGGACACTGTCGATCCTTCTCTCTCCCCGAACTGCCGTTGGCAGTCCACCTGATGCAGGTCGTCGGTCAATGAACATAGTCCGGCCAGGTCAACGCATCGCCGACGACTATCTACGCTGCCAAAGGACGCCGGAGCGTGTTCGTGTACCACGGCCGGGCGGCGGTCGCCCGCCCACCCGGCCTGATCACGTCAGCGGAGACAAGGCGTACTCATCCTGGCGTAACCGCCGCTACCTACACCGGCGCCAGATCAAGCACCCACCGGCTTCGGCAGGTCGATCTACAAACGCAGGAACGAAGTCGAGCGAACCATGAATGCCCTCGAGGCGTCGCGGGCTGTGGCGACCAGGTACGACAAGAGAGCGTACGTCTTCCACGGCAGGGTCACCCTCGCTGCGCCCCGGCTCTGGCTGCACTCCTGAGTGCCGGGCACTCCTCACTCACAGGGATGGCTGTGACGCCCGAGCAGGCCGAGTGCCGTCAGCACAGTGACGCAAAGCGTCATCCAGCCGATGAACGCGCCGCCGCCGTACAGCACTGCACTAGCTACCGGCGCCCCAGCCGCGTGCGAGAGTGCCCCCGCCACCGCCGCTACCAGCAGCGACGATACGAAGGACAGAAGTGCAAGAAGTACCTGAACGAGAAAAGTCAGCCTCACCAGTCGATCCCTTTCACGAAGGTGATCGACCAGTCGGCGGGCAGCCTCAGCTCGACCACCGCTTGCGGATGGCCTGCTGAGGCTCTGCGACGATTAGAGACTCATCGTGCTCATTACCTGTTGAGATCGAAGCACTGTCCCCCATCGGACACGTCGCCAGTGCTTGGCTCTCGAATGAGCAACGCCGAGACTAGCCGCAGGCGTTGAAGATCGCCAGTACTCAAGCCCGGGAGGTGGGCGGTCGGTCCCACACCCACCGGACCGGACACGCCCTAGTACGACGGGTGGCAGGTCTTGGGCCACGGGGACCGGCCTTCGGCCGGCGCAGGGTGTCCTGTGCCGGCGGATCTTGACCGAGGCACCCCAGTGGCATCTGTGGCTGAGGGGTTCTTGCTTGTCCGGTTCGGCGTCGGCGAAGGCGCGGTATCCGCCGAGATCTCGGGCTGGGCGAGGACGTCGCCGCGGTGTACGACTGGGACCGGCCCCCGGGCCATCATCGGATGCTGATCCGCCGGCGGAGCGAGGTCGTGTCGGACATTCGGCAGGACCGCCGTCGTCATCACCGCGAAGTCCGCCGGGCGCAAGGTCTTCGGCCTCGCCACCGCAGGCGTCCGTCTCGCTTGACCTCTTGCGCTTCAGTCCGGCAGCCAGTGCAGCTCGTGCGCCAGGGTTTCGGCGACGGCACGGATGCGGCGGTGGAGTGGCGACTGCTCGCGTGGGAGGACCAAGTGGATCGTCAGGCTGGGCGCGCCCCGGAGCGGTCGCCAGGTGAGACCGGCCGGTTGTACCGTGGCCGCGGCTTCTCCGGCCGGGGCGAGGGTGACCCCGTCGCGCAGGTCGCGCTGAGACATGTCGAAAGAGACTGCGGGCGTGTGGAATCGAGGGTGTGGGGTGTCTCGGAACAGTGCGGACAGCTGATCGTGGATCACGGGGTTGGCCGCACGGTGCGGGAGTCGCAGCGGATACGCGGCCGCGTCGGCGATCTCGATCTCCGGGTGTTCGGCCAGCGGATGGCGCTGCGCCAGCTGGACCCCGACGCGCGCACGCCGCAGCAGCAACCGGCGCACTCCACGGCCCGGCTGTTCACCGCGGGTGATCCCGGCATCGATGCGGCCGTCGGCGACCGCGGGGGAGATCTCCGGTGTCGCCATCGGGACCGCGCCGACCTCGAGTCCGCTGTTGTCACGCATCAGCCTGTCCACCAGGGCCGGTGCCGTCTCGGCCCCGGCGCTGAGGCTGTATCCGATGCGCAGCGTGCCCAGTTCACCGGCCGCCGCGCTCCGGGCGGTGTCCCATGCCCGGTCCAGCGCCGCCAGCGCGGGCGGCGCGGACTCCGCCAAAGCCGCACCGGCCGTGGTCAATACGACGCTACGCGTGTTGCGGACCAGCAGGGCCGTACCGAGTTCCGCCTCCAATCGGCGCATCCGGGCGCTGAGTGCGGGCTGTGCGATACCGATCCGTGCGGCCGCGCGGGTGAAGTTCAACTCCTGCGCCAGCACCAGGAAGTACCGGAGGCTCACCGTATCCGGCGCCACGCGCCCTCCCTGCCGATTGATAACGATCCGTTCTGAGCCTATCCCGTACCGGTCTTTCCCTCGACCGCGCATCAAGCTCTAACCTGCGCAGACGGCGATTCAACTGACCGCAGTGCCCGCCGCCGGGATCGATCGATCTGAGTGTCAATTCGAAGTCGGACGTGTCCGGCCGAACACAGGAGGTTTCCATGGCCAAGGGCTACTGGGCCAGTGTCTACCCCGCCATTTCCGACCCTGAGAGTCTGACTGCCTACAACAAGCTGGCCGGTCCGGCTGTCCAGGCTGGGGGCGGGCGCCTGCTGACCAGTGGCGGTCGAGTCGTCGCCCACGAGGCCGGAATCACGCAACGCGTCGTTCTGATCGAGTTCGACAGCTTTGAACAGGCCGTCGCGGCATACGAGAGCGAGGCATACCAGAAGGCGCTGGTGGCCCTCCCCGACGGCGTCGAGCGCGACTTCCGCATCATCGAAGGCATCGACTGACCGGCGGGCCCAGCCATCGCTGAGTATCCGTCACCTGATGCGCACACGGTGCTGAACGACGACTCACGAGAGGGAGTCGCCGTGAGCAAGGTCTACAAGCCGGATGTCCGCGCCGAGTTCGGCGGCCCAGCCCTCCAGTACGGACTCGGTCTGGCCCTGAGGGATGCCGCGGGCGTCGAAGTGGGCGTCCTCAAGGACGGTGAAGTCGAACTGTGCCCCGCCGAAGTGCCCTACGACTGGCGTTGATCGCGAAGTCTTGTTGTCGAGCCGGCCAAGCCGGTCGGCCTGAGCGATTGTCTGCCGGGGCCCGAAGGCGCGCGGTGGCGCGGCTGCGGGCCCCGTGGGGGTGCTGCTCAGCGGGCGATGGTCCACTGCTGGCCCGGGGAACCGTCGCAGGTCCACACGCCGAGCTTCTTGTAGTCCTCGTGGTAGGTCAGGCAGTCCTGGTCACTGATCCTGATCTGGTAGGTGTCGCCCTTGCTGGGGATGACCTCCCACTTCTGGGCGGCGCCGCCCTTCCAGGTGGTGATGGACGCGAAGTAGGTGCTCGTGTTCTCGGTGAGGACCGGACCGAGGCCGTTGGCGATCTCGTAGCGGCCGTCGCCCGCCTCCTTGAACGTCCACGTGGAGTTGGTGTCACCCAGCTTCCCCGCGACCACCGTCGAGCCGGAGGCGGCGTTCGTCGCGGCAGCCCCGAGGTTGTTGACGGTCTTCAGGCGCACCGGGACTCCGACGGGCGGGCGGCCTGATCCGGAGGGCGTCGTCGCCGCACTGTCGGCGCGGAAGCCGGGACGGGGGCCGGGCTGGGCGGGTACGCCCGGCGTGATGGGGGTGTCGCCGGGACCGGGCGTCTCGCCCTTGGGGACGCCGGGGGTCGTGGCCGGCACCATCGTGGGGCGGAAGTCGACGGTGGAGCCGTTGCGGTCCCACAGGCCGTAGAAGCCCCAGTTGATCCATCCGCCGTCGCCGTGATTGGTGAAGCTGCCGCCGCCGGAGAAGATCCAGATCCGGTAGGTCTGGTCCTCGCGCGAGGTCGCGTCGTTGTACTCGATGTCGCCCTGGTACGCCACGTCCTTGAGGTTCGCGGTGTAGGGGTGGACGAACCAGGGGTCCCCGAAGGCGTTCTTGCCCTTGACGTCGAAAATCATGATGTTGTAATTGCCGCCGGTGTGGTTCGTCAGCATCTCGAGCAGGCCCTTGACGAACCCCTCGCGGGCCAGCTTCTTGGCCTCACCGCTCTGCTTGGACGCCAGAATGCACCACGACAGTGCGCCGGTGCCGAAAGACCCCGGTGACACGGCGGCCGCGGCGTTGCAGTTCTCGACGGGTCCGTTGACCGAGCCGTCCGCGAGCGCGGGCTGTGCCGGCCCCCCGACCGCCAGGGCACTCACACAGACAGCGGCCAGAACCGACAGTTTCGTTCTCGAACGCACGGCTTCTCCTCAAGGGGTGGCGACACAGCTACGTGCGCCAAGAGCCGTGAAAGGGGCGTCGAGGTACACCCGGTTCCGGACAAACGTCATCCGGCCAACCGCAGAATGCTGCCGGCCCGCGCACTCGGAACGTGAACCGCGGGCCGCTACCCCGCCTGCTTGACGCAGGTCCGGTCCCTCGCCGGCAGCTTGCCGGTGGCCAGGTACCGGTTGACCTGGTCGTCCACGCAAGCGTTGCCGTAGCGCCCGAAGAGCGCGTGCCGGTTGGCGCCCTCGAGGGTGACCAGCCTGGAGCTCGGCAGCTGCTCGTGCAGCTGGACGCTTCCCTTGTACGTCGTACGCGGGTCACCGGTGGCGGCGACGATCAGTGCAGGGGCATCGCGCCGCACCCGGGTGGGCTCTTCGCGCGGCGAGTCCCAGAAGGCGCACGGGTTGATGTTGTTGGTCAGAGCGCCGAAAAGCGGGTGCGCGGTGCGGTTGCGCTCGATGTCCCGCCAGTAGAGCTCGGGATCGCGCGCGGCGGCCACGTCCCCGCAGATCACGGCGGACTGCGCGCCGGTGGGCTCGCCCTCACCGCGCAGGACGTACCGGAGCTCCGGGACGAGCATCGCCGGCACCGTCGTCGGCCGGCCCTCCGCGGCTTTGGCCAGGACGGAAAGCAGCTCCCCGAACGACGCCCGCGCCGGGGCGGTGTCGTCCGCGATGCCCGAGAAGACGAGGAGCGGCACCTGGCTGTCGTCGATCCGGAAGGCATCGACGCCGGCGCCGATGGTCAGCGGACCGCGCGCGGCCGCCGCGACGATGCGGTCGACGGCGGCGAGCACCTCGGCGCGGCTGCGGCCGAGTCCGTAGGTGTCGTGGTGCTCCGCGGCCCAGGCGGCCCAGTCGGACAGCGCCTTCTCGTTCTCGCGCTCGGTGCCCTTCAGCAGCCGGGGGCGGTAGTCGCTCGGGTTGATCGCCCCGTCCAGCACCATCCGGTCGTGGCGGCCGGGGAACATCTGCGTGTAGACGGTGCCCAGATAGGTGCCGTACGAGTAGCCCAGGAAGGAGATCTTCCGCTCGCCGAGCGTGCCTCGGATGACGTCCATGTCGCGGGCCGTGTTGCGGGTGGTGATGTGGGGGAGCACCGCGGCGTCGGTGGCTCGGCACTTGTCGGCCAGGCTCTTCTGCAGGGCGACCTGGCGGTCGAAGCCCGCCCGGCCGGTGCCGGCGGATAGCCAGGTCATGCCGACGGGCAAGCCGCAGTCCAGCGCGGTGCTGCGCCCGATGAAGCGCGGGTCGAAGCCGACGATGTCGTAGCGCGCGCCGACCTCCTTCATCGACGCGCGGGCCTGCGGCGGGGACTGGAGCGCGGGACCGCCCGGACCGCCGTTGTTGAGGAGGATCGCCCCGATGCGGTGGCGGGTATCGGTGGCCTTGAGCCGGGAGATCGCCACGGTGATCGTGCGCCCCCGGGGGTCGGCGTAGTCCAGGGGCACGGTCACGTCCGCGCACTGCACGCCTGCCTGGTCCAGATCGCGGCCCGTGGTGTCGTCGGGTGCCTTGATGCAGCTGCCCCAGCCGAGGTGCTGGCGGTAGTACCGGTCCAGTCCGGCCCCGGAGCTGTCCTGGGCGGGGGTCTCGGCGGCCGTGGCCAGGACGGGGGAGGACGTGAGGCAGGCGGCGAGGATGAGGCCCACGGCCAAGGCGCGGCGTGCGGCGGGGCTGACAGTGGTCACGGGGTCTCCTTGAGCATCGTCCGCTTCTTGTGATCGCATGACCCGAGGCTAGGAACCCGCCTTGGTACGGCACATCGTCCAAGGGCACGAGGACCCCGGTCCCGTCCACACCTGATCCGGGACCTGCGGCCCGGTCCGGTCTCCTCCTCAGGGAGGAGACCCTCGGCGGGGCTGCGCTGAGGGCCGTCCCGGCCACGGGCCTGCCGCAAGGGGAGATCGCCGCACTGGCATGCTGTCAGGAGTTCTTCGGCTCCAGAATCGAGACGACCCTGTGTCTGCTTCCCAGATCCTCTTGCTCTTCGCATCGGTCTTCACCGCCGGGGGGTCGGTCATCGGCGTCGTCGCCTCCCTCAAGATCCGACGCGTCCGGTTCCTGCTGAGGGAGGGCAGTACTGCGCGGGGCGTGGTGACCCGTCTTGAGGAGACCCGGATCGCGCCGGCCTCGGATGCCGGCAGCACCAGCCGGAGCGTCGGAACCACCGTGTACTACTCGGTCATCACTTGGAGCACGGGCGACGGCCGCGCAATGGAAACCAGAACGAACATCGCTCGACCCAAGGACAGGACCCTTCCCGTCGGTGCCCGCGTCGAGGTCCGATACGACCGGGCAGACCCGTCACGCTGGACCCTCCCGGCCGAAGGCACCGCCTTCTGGTGGCTGTTCAGCGCACTGGGCGCGTTGTTCGTCGCGATGGGGCTGGGGTTCGCCCTAGGGAGCCTCTCGTAAGGGGCCTTGACGTGCGAAGGGTTCGCGAAACACCCGGGTCCGTACGCCTGGAGTCATGAAGGAGCATCTCTACGGCTCAAGACCAGCTGACAGAGCCCTACTAGACGGGTGCACGGCGTGCTTCCGCCGGCGAGGACTACCGGGACGCCCCACCTGTGTACGGGTCGGTGACCAGGCGGAAGAGGTCGCGCGTCGGGTGCACGTCAACCGGGATGCCCGTCCCGACTTCGACGATCTCCTCACCGGCGACGAGGTGGCTCGTGGTGAACGGCGGCCGGCCCGGCGCGGTGACCAGCATGCGGACCCTGGTGCAGCGGTCGTCCTCGCCGCACCACACGCGCTTGGCGGACGTGACCTTGCCCGTGACGCGCACGCCGGCCGTGTCCAGCTCGCGCCACACGCGCTGGTCCCGCACGGTGCCGACGATGGCCAGGACCAGGACGACCACGGTGAGGGGGGTCCAGACGAGGCCGGTCACAACGACACCCAACCGGTCGTCGTCGGGGACATACCCGCCGATACCGGCCAGCAGGATCACGGGACCGGCACACACGACCAGGAGCCCGAGCAAGGTCCAGAACGGCTGGTCGAAATAGCTCGGCGGACGATTCACCGGACCTTCGGCCTCGACTATTCCGCCGCTCGTCACTGCGTGGTCCGCCCACCGGCGGGAAGGGAGCCCGAAGTACTTCGCAAGCGTCCTGACACAGGGGGAGTTTAACGGACCTGATCCAGTCGCCGCGGGTGAACCGGGGCGTAGCGCGGGCCGATCGCGGCGGTGACCAACCGAACGCCTGGCGCCCAGCAATGCGTCGGGCCGAAGACCCTGGGCTCGAAGCGCCGACGGGCAGGACGGTGACGAACGGGAGATGTTGCTCGGGGATCGAGTGGGCGAGCCGAGTGACCGGCACGGGGTTCGTCAGCACAGGCGGAGGCAGAGATCCGCCTACAGCACCGCCAAGGCGGGCCTCCTGGGCCTGACCCGTTCCCTGGCCCGTGAGTTCGGCCCGTACGGCATCTGCGTCAACACCGTCCTGCCCGGCGCCATCGAGGTGGAAGCCGACGTCCGCGTCGTTCATCACTGGGCAATCCGTCCACGTCGACGGTGGCTGGCTGCCTCCTTTCGAAGACCGCACCGGCCCCGAGTTCAGCGCCGAGGGACGTGCCGAATGCGTACTGGAGGAGATCCCGTTGACCGTGGAGGGGCCAGACGCCATCGACCTCAAGCCCGAGAAGATCGCTTACCTCCTGCGTGGTGCCGCCTGCGGGCCGGAGGCGGAGCGCACACCGGTCCCCCTCTGTCGGCGACATGAATGCGCCCGGCCCAGCGGGATATGAACAGCTGATGGAGACTTTGCTTCGCAGTGAGGATCTGCCGGTCGTCGACCGGTTCGCCTGGTGGTCCGCAATGATCTCGCAGTCCTCAGAGCCGGCGGTCGTCACCAGCGACCATACGCACGACTTCCGTACCACGGTCAGGCAACTGCACATGGGAGCCGCCCGGGTTTCCGTCCTCTCCCATCCCTCCATGCGGGTGCGTCGCTCGCAGGCACTGGTTCGGCGTTCGGACCCGGACGTATTCCACCTGCTCCTGAGCCTGCGGGGGAGCCGTCGGCTGTCCCACTACGGCCGCGACACCATCCTGCCCGCCGGCGACCTGATGCTGTACGACTCCTCCCACAGCTTCGACGTACGGTTTCCGTCGCAACACGCGCCGGTGGAAGCGATCACCCTCGACCTTCCCCGATCGGCCCTGGACCTACCTCCGCGGAAGGTGGAAAGCCTGCTGGCCACCGCCCTGCCGGGCGCCCGCGGCGCCGGGGCGCTCCTCTCCGGATTCCTGACGCAGTTAGCTAGCCAGGCGCCGTTACTGGACCCGCACGACGGGGTCCGGCTGGAGTCGGTTACCAGGGAACTCGTGACGATGTTCCTGGCCCACCACTTGGACCTTTCCGCCACCATCCCCGTGGAGGACCGCCAGCAGACACTGCTGCTCGGCGTCCGGGCCTTCATCGAGGCGAACCTGGGAGTTCCGGAACTCAGCCCCGGAGTCATCGCCGCAGCCCATCAGATCTCGCTGCGCCAGCTGCACCGCCTCTTCGCGAACGAGGACACGACGGTGGCCGCGTTCGTCCGGCTTCGGCGGCTGGAGCGCTGCTGCCACGACCTGGCGGACCCGTCACTCGGTTCCCGCACCATCCACTCCATAGCGGCACGGTGGGGGTTTCCCCGTCCCGCCGACTTCACCCGCTCGTTCCGGGCCGCCTACGGGATGCCGCCCAGCGAATACCGCGCCCGCGCCCTCCACGCGGTACCCCTCCGCACGGAACATCGGGCACGCAGAGCCAAATAGTGGGCACCGGTTGCTAACGACCTTCCGGGCCCGGCCGCACAGGATGGCCGACGAGCGGGGAGATCGGCTCCCCGGCCTACTCAAGAGGACGCCTGATGACAGTCTCGTCGCCCCTTTCCCGCAAGGTTCGCAAGACGCTGGGCTTCTCCCTCGCCGCCGTCGGCCTGGCGGCAGCCGCGAACCTGGGAGCGGCAGCCCCTGGCAACGCCGCCGCGACGGTGAGCTGCAGCGGCTGGGGCCACAGCAACAAGGACGGCGGCGCCGGCTACTCCACCGGCACGTACGCCCTGAAAGCCGGCCCCTACGCGGCTTGCTCGAACAACGGTCAGACATACAACGGGACTTACCTCTACTACCACTGCTTCACCAGCAACGACTACGGCAACACCTGGACGTGGGCGCGGATCGCCGGCACCAGCACCGAGGGGTGGATCTCCGACGCCAACCTCACCGTCAACCCCGACGGTGTGACGCGCGGGGCCACCAAGCACTGCTGAGCGAGGGCGGTCACCCGCCTCGCCCCGCGTAATGGAAGCATCGATCACACGCACGAACACGGAACCCGCCCCCGGCCCAGCCCGGGGGCGGGTTCCGCCGGTGTTTCGCGGGCGGCGGGGCCGACGCCGGAGCCGCGCGGCCACGAGCCGCTCCACGACACGAGGCGTTGCACATCGTCCGATGTGCGCACGGCGGCCGTCGCCGGAGCCGCGCGGCGGGTACTGGCCCGCGAGCGGGCCTGGCCCCGGTACCGTCGGGCGCTTCATCTCCTCTGGCGCCGTCGTGACGTCGGCCAGAGACGTTTTCAGGGGGCTGGGTCGTGGTCGTGCAGGCGGCGGGCGAGGTCGTCGGACCAGAGTTGCGCCCAGGTCCGCACAGCGGCCATGGCGTTCTCGTCAAGGCCGTAGGGCGTACACGTCGAGGAAGTCGCGGGCAGCGCTTCGGTCGGCGAGGGCTCGGACCTTGGTGCCGATCACGTTCTGCAATCGTGTTGGCTAGCGGCATCGAACTGTCAGTACCGCAGGTGTCCGCCTGGCCGCAGCAGGGAGTTAAACGTGCAGGACTTTGTTGTCGACCCCGTTGCCCACAATCGGGCAGCCTGGGACAAGTATGTCCAAGAGGGCAATGAGTGGTCGAGGCCGGTGAGTGCTGAGGATGTCGAGCGCGCCCGCATGGGCGACTGGTCGATTGTTCTCATCGGGCGAGAGCCAGTCGACCGCTCCTGGCTGCCGACGGACCTGACCGACAAGGACGTGTTGTGTCTGGCCTCCGGCGGTGGCCAGCAGGGTCCGATCCTCGCCGCCGCAGGGGCGCGGGTCACCGTATTCGACAACTCACCCCGCCAGCTCGGCCAGGACCAGATGGTGGCGGCGCGCGACGGGCTCGAGCTGCGCACCGTCCTAGGCGACATGCGCGACCTCAGCGCCTTCGGCGACGCAACATTCGACGTCGTATTCCATCCGGTCTCTAACCTATTCGTACCGGACTTGGCACCCGTGTGGCGTGAGTGCTTCCGCGTTCTGCGCCCGGGCGGAACTCTGCTCGTGGGCTTCCTCAACCCTGATGCGTACTTGTTCGACCACGAGGCGCTCGATGAGCGCGGCGAGCTGATCGTCGTGCACAAGCTGCCCTACAGCGATGTCACGCAGTACTCCGCCGAGGAACGCGCCAGGAAGTTCGGCGCGGATGCCGCTCTTGAATACAGCCACACCCTCACCGACCAGATCGGCGGGCAACTCGCCGCGGGGTTCGTCCTCACCGGCTTCGCGGAAGCGCCGCACCAATCCAACGCATCCGCTCCATACATGTCGAACTATTTTGCGACGCTGGCGGTCAAGCCGGGCTGACCCGGCCATGGGGCCGGCCGATGGGCGGTGTCACGGCGGCGTGCCCTCGGCTCCGGGCCGAGTGGTGCAGCCTCGAGCCGGCCGAGGCTGACCTGCTGCGGTCGGCGGTGTTGATCTTCGCGGAATGGGAAGGGGCGGATCATGTCACTCTCTGCTCCACTGCGTCAGCTGGTGCGGCGGCACCGGGAGCCCGCCGTCGTCCAGACCGTCCGCTCCACTGCGGCCGCCGTCATCTCCTACGTGGTCGCCCTGCAGCTCAGCGGCGAACCCGCCCCGCTGACGGCGCCGCTCACCGCTCTGCTCGTCGTCCAGGTCACCCTCTACTCGACCCTCACCACCGGCATCCGCCGGGTCAACTCCGTGGTGGCCGGGGTGCTGCTCGCGATCGGATTCAGCGTGCTGGTGGGGCTGACCTGGTGGAGCCTCGGCCTGATCATCCTGGTCTCGCTCACCGTCGGCCCCCTCGTGAAGGCCGGCGAGTTCGTCCCCGAAGTCGCGATCAGCGCGATGCTGGTGCTCGGCGTCACCCGGGTGGCGGACACCGCCTGGGACCGGGTGCTGGAGACCTTGATTGGCGCCGCCGTCGGGCTGCTGTTCAACATCCTGTTCGTGCCGCCCGTATGGGTTGGTCCGGCGAGTGAGGCCATCACCGACCTTGCCCGGCGGATGCGCGCCCTGATGATGCACATCACTGACGAACTCGACGAACACTCCCCGGTGGAGAAGGCCGCTGCCCGTCTCCACGAGGCTCGCCGCCTCGATAATGACATTGCCCAGGTCGACGCCGCGCTGCGGCAGGCGGAGGACAGTCTGCGCCTGAACCCGCGCGTACGTGAAGGGCTCCTGTTCCGCCTGGTGCTGCGCACCGGGCTGGACACCCTGGAGATCTGCGCGGTGGTGCTGAGGGTCTCCTGCCGGACGCTGACCGACCTGGCCCAGGCGCGACCCGCGGGGCCGCTGTTCCCCGCGCACATCGCACAGGGCCTGCGTGAGCTCTATGCGCACACGGCCGTCGCCATGGAGAGCTTCGCCCAGCTGATCACCGCGCAGGTCAGCGCCAACGCCGAGGAAGCCGAGAGCAGGTTGACCGAGGAGCTCAAGACCGCCCGACTCAGCAGGGACCGGCTCGCGGACCTCCTTCTGGACGAGGTCCGCGCCGACCCCCGTCAGTGGCAGCTCTCCGGAGCCCTCCTCGCAGAGGCGGACCGTGTCTTGGACGAACTCGACGTGGAAAAGCGCTCCGAGCGACTCATCGAGGAACTGGACCGGCATTCGCAGCTGCGCCGCGAGCGTTTCCCCCGTCTGCACCGCCTGACCGGCCAGTGGCGGTCCCGCTCCGCAGCGGACGAGGCCGCAGAGCACCGTTGACTACCGCGCAGTGCCTGAGTACGGGACCGTGTCAGTCGGACTGGTCCTGGTGGGTGCCTGTGATGGGGAAGAGCTGGTGGGTACCGGTGAGTTCGAGGAGCTTGCGGACTTGCCGGTTGGGGGCGTGCAGGGTGATGCGTCGGCCGTGTTCTTCGGCGGTGAGGCGGGCTTGGAGGATGGCGTTGAGACCCGAGGAGTCGCAGAACGTGAGCTCGGTCAGATCGATGACGACGTCGGGCGGACAGTCGGGCTGGGTGATCAGGGTGCGCAGGGCTTCGTAGAGGAGCGGGGCCCGGTCGATGTCCATCTCACCGCCGACGAGCACGATCACGTGCTGCTCCTGCTTTTCCACCTCTACGGGCGGGGTGGGGTCCTGGTCATCTGCCATCGGTCCAGGGTAGGAGGCTGGCAGGCCGGTGACCAGGCTCTTCCGGCCCTTGGGCCCCCAATGCGGGCGGGCGACCGGGCCAGCGCGTACCGCTCGCCGGTGGCCGAGCCGGGACCGGGGATGCCGGCGACCTCGGCTATGCACTTTTGGGGCTGGGGTTGCCAGCCGGTGACCAGGACCCGCAGACCCAGGCGCTCTGCGCGCCGGTGCAGATCCAGGGGGTGCAGCAGGTCGTCGCCGTTCATGATCGCGACGCCGTGCAGGTCGTCCAGGAGGTTTCGCTCATCTACTAGGACGGTGCCGCCGCAGTGCTGAACATCCACAGTGATCAATGCGTTCTCCTCTACCACCACACGCGCCGGCGCCTACAGGTTCTCCAGCCTGGCGTGGCCCTGCACGGGGGCGGTACGAGGCTTGCTGAAGCACGGGGGCGGGCCATGGCCCGGGTGTGGTTGTAGGGCGGGTGCCGTTACCGATCGCCGGCAGGGTGGCACGCATAGACCCCGAGGCCTGCCTGCGTCAGCGGACACGGCCGTGCCCGTTCGGTTGAGGAAGAAGGAGTACGACGGATGACAAAGGCTCGCGACATCATGACGGCGGACGCGACGTGTATCGGCGCCCAGGAGACGGTGCTCGAGGCGGCGAAGAAGATGACCCAGCTGGGGGTCGGGTCGCTGCCGATCTGCGGCATGGACGAGAAGCTCAAGGGCATGCTCACCGACCGGGACATCGTGGTGAAGGTCTTGGGCGCGGGCAAGGACCCCGGCTCGGTGAAGGCCGGCGACCTCGCCCAGGGCGAGGCCGTCACCATCGGCGCCGACGACGACGCGGAGGAGATCCTGCGCGTCATGAGCGAGCACCAGGTCCGCCGGCTGCCGGTGATCGATGGGCACACGCTGGTCGGGATCGTGGCGTTCGCGGACGTCGCCCGCGCGATGCCGGACGCGAAGGTCGGCGACCTGCTCCAGGCCGTCTCTCAGGACTGACCGGCCCGCACCGAACGCCTGCCCACCTGCGCGGCTAGCCGACGAGCGCGACATGAGGTGAGTCCTCATGTCCACTTCAGAGGCGCGAGCGGTCCGGTGACATGTCGTCCCATGCTGTGGCTCCCGTGCGTGGTCGGGAGCCACAGCCGTGATGGATCAAGGCCGGCTCCGCCGCGGCCGTAGTACTGGCCGAGCTGGTTGCGGTAGGCGGCGTCGCCCCGATGCTTGTCCTCGTCGTACTCGGTGGAGTCCTTGATCTGGTCTTTGGTGAGGCTGACCTGGATCTTCTTCTCCGTCACGTCGACGCGCACGACGGTCCCGGCAGGATGAGGACTTTCTTGCCGAAGATCCAGGGGCCGGTGTCGACGACGATGTAGGAGGCGCCGACCTCGTCGGTGTCCTCGTCCACCTTGCCGGTGTGTCCGTCGGTGGCTTCGACCTTGGAAGCCGACCAGGCGGGTGCCCGGGGTGTAGTGCGACTAGGGGTTGTAGCTCCACATGGCGGTCATAGGAGTTCCCCTTCTGCGGCAGAGTCCGCTCTCGTGGGCGGGTCAGGTGTGCAGGAGGCAGTTGCGGCCGTCGTGGCCGTCCGCCTCGTCCTCGTCGAGCCAATGGCCCCCGTCCGCGAGGTACGGAAACCGTGGTGCTGGTTCACCGGGAAGGCGACCGTGACCGCGCGGCTGCCGTCGGGACGCTCCGCCAGCGGATGGGCCCCCGGCCGCCAGTCGTTGAAGTCACCGACCGCGCTGACCACACCGGCCGGTCGGCCGGCGGGCAGGACGAACGTGATCTCGGTCCCCTTCTTGCTCCGGGTGCGCTCCAAGATGGACGGTTAGCTCCTCACCCCCGGGGGAGATGGCTCGGCCATCACTGCCCGCTGAGGCGGTTTTGGTAGCGGGTGGTTACGCCACCTGCTCCCGCTGTCCCCCGCTCGGCCGCACGGCGGATCCGTCCCGGGGCGGGCAGCACAGGGCTGCTCATGCCGGCGAAGGTGCGGGAAGGCCGGTGGCCTTCTCCTCAGAAGTGACGGGATTGGTCCCGCGCCTCGGCGGTGGCCAGCGCCCTGCCCGAAGCCGGGTTCTTCCCCGAGGGAAAATCGGGCGTGCTCCGGAGTCTCGGCGGCGGCCGGCTCCTACAGCCAGCCGTTGCGGCGGAAGGCACGGTAGAGGGCGCCTGCCGCGAGCGCCATGAGGCCCACGGCGAGGGGGTAGCCGTAGGTCCAGCCCAGTTCGGGCATGTGCTCGAAGTTCATGCCGTAGACGCCGGCGACCATCGTGGGGATCGCGAAGATTGCCGCCCACGCGGAGATGCGCCGCATGTCGTCGTTCTGCCAGGTGCCCACGCGGGCCTGCTGCGCGCCGAGGACCGAGTCCAGGAGTTCGTCCAAGGTCTGCACCTCGATGTCCGTGCGGTGCAGGTGATCGGCAACGTCACGTATGTAAGGGACGACATTCGGCTGGTGACTCTCCTCGCCCGGGCCGCTCAAGAGGCCCCGGACCACCGGGACGAGCGGCTGCACCGCGTCCCGGAACTCGCGAACCTCCCGCTTGAGGGAGTAGATGCGCTCGGTGTGATCGACGCGGGAAGTCGAGAACACCTCGTCCTCGAGCCGGTTGAGCGTGGCGCGAACTCTGCGGGCGGCGTCGCTGTACGCGTCGACGGTGACGTCCAGCACCGCGTGCACCACGGCCCAGGGGCCGAGGCGCAGCATGTCCGGATCGGCGTCCAGTCGACTGGCAGCCTCGGAACAGGGATCCATCGGCCCGTGGAGTACGGTGAGAACGCTGCGGGGTCCCATGAAGATCATGAGGTCGCCGGTCTCCACCGCCGTCCCCTTCTCCACGTACCGGAGGGTCTTCAGCGCTACGGCCAGCACGTCGCCGAACCGCTCGCGCTTCGGACGCTGCCGTCCGTGCAGTGCGTCCTCCACGGCCAGCGGGTGCAGGCCCAGGTCCTCGGCCAGCTGGAGCAGTTCGCTTTCCGAGGGGTCTGCCAGACGGACCCAGGCGAATTCGCCGTCACGCAAGTCTCGCAGTCGCTTGAGGGCTGTCTGGCAGGTATCGTCCGGCAGCTCGCACTCGACATGCTCCGAGCGGCCCGAGTCCTGGTCGTATATGACGCATTCCATCTCCCGCGCATGCTTCGCCGGCCCACTTTCATGCGCCGCCGGCCGACTTTTCTTCCGGCACCGTCGTGTGGTGGCGGACACCGGCGACGGCCCGTGTAGGTGAGGGGCGGCTTGGCGGCGGTAGTGACCGTGGCGGGCGCGGGCCTGGTGGTGTCGGCGCCAGGTTGACCAGCGCAGTCGGTGGACGGTGTCGCGGGCTGGTTGAACGATCAGGGCGATGAACAGGCGCTGGATCTCGTTACAGGTGAGGGGGATCAGCCCGCTGGGGCTGGTCCCGTCGTCTGCTGGGGCCTGCTCGCGGCGTTCGAGGGTCATGGTGACGGCGAGGAAGACGTGGGCGAGCAGTGCGAGGGTGACTCAGCGGTACCAGGAGTCCCAGCGTCGCACCTGATGGTCGTCAAGTCCCGCCAGTCCCTTGGAACTTTGGAACATCTCCTCCACTGTCCAGCGACTGCCTGCGACCGTGACCACGGGTCCCGGCGTCCAGGGCGCGTTCGATCATCTGCTGGGCGAGCTGCGGCTTGGTGGCGAAGCCCACCTCGTCCGGGACGGCGGCCTGCTCGCGGCGTTCGATGTCGCCGGTCCAGGACTTGGGCAGGTACAGGGCGCGGTCGATACCCGCGTGCCCGTGCCGGGAGGTGTAGGTGGGGTAGACGGCGACCTGGGAGTTCTCGATCCTGCCGGCGGTTCCGGTGTGCTGGCGTTGGACGCCAACAGTGTGCGTGCCCTTCTTCAGGTCGCCGGTCTCGTCCATCACGAGCACGGCCTGCTTGTCCGCCAGCTGCTCCAGCACGTAGCCGCGCAGGTCGTCGCGGACCAGGTCGGCGTCCCACTTGGCCCGCCGGAGCAGGTGCTGCAGCCCGTCCGGGGTGGTGTCTTCGATGTGCTCGGCCATGGTCCAGCAGTTCTTGCGCGGCAGGTCCGACAGCAGCCCCAGCACCAAGCCTCTGATCCGACGCCGGGGTTCAACCCGCGCGAAGAGGCCCGCGATCCGCTGCATCAGGCCCTCGAACGACTCCTGCCACCGGGCACGGTCTACGCTGTGACCTGCGGCCACCGCATGATCTTCAGTCTTCACACACCGATGATGAACGGTGGCCGCACCTGTTTTCACAGCGCTCTCACCGCAGCTCGTGCCAGGAGGACATATGCAACGCGGCGAAGTCTGGTGGGTCGAGTTCGATGAGCGACGGCCGGTCGTGCTGCTGCCGGGAGACGAGGCGTCCGGGTTCCGGGCGATGCAGGTTGTCGCTCCGGCGGGCGTCGACATCAGCGATCTGGGCGTCGAAGTGGCCGTGGGCGCCACGGAAGGACTGCCCTTCGAAGGCGTGCTGCGGTTCGCGTTCCCGCGTCCAGGCTTCACCCCTTGCACGTGGCTGACCACCGTGTCCCGTGACGACCTGGTCGAACGGGCAGGCGTGCTGTCCTCCGCGAAGCTCAGCGAGATTGAGGACGCCCTCCGTGTGGCTGAACAGCCGAAGGAGTGGACCGCGACGACAGCCGCGAAGCTCAGCGAGATGAAGGATGCCCTCCGCCTCGGTGGACTGGAGTAAGCGGGCAAGGGACGGACGCCGCCAATGGAGTGGGCGATCTCGTCCAGATGATCAACGCTGGCCATCTCCGCGGCGTCCCACACCAGCAAGATCACGATCTACGGCTGGAGTACTAGGGTCCGTCTTCCAAAGATCGTTTGCGTGTTGGATCATGGTGTCGTGATACGTCGCCACGAACTGCCGGATGCGGAGTGGGAGTTGTTGGCCCCGCTCATACCGGGCGCTGTCAGGGGCCGGCCTCGGGGGAGGACCGCCGGGTCATCAACGGGATGGTCTACAAGATCCGGACCGGGGTTTCCTGGCGTGACCTGCCGGAGCGCTACGGCCCGTGGAAGTCGGTCTACACGCGCTTCCGCCGCTATGCCATCGACGGAGTGTTCACCCGGGCTCTCCAGCAGATCCAGGCCCAGGCCGACGCAGCCGGTGACATCGACTGGCTGGTCCAGATCGACTCCACCATCGTCCGCGCCCACCAGCACGCCGCCGCCACCGGCCGAAAAGGGGGAAGCACCGGACGGACGAACCGGACGATCACGCCCTCGGCCGATCCCGCGGAGGCCTGACCACCAAAATCCATCTCGCCTGCGACGGCCGAGGCCTGCCCCTGGCTATCCTGCTGACCCCCGGCCAACGACACGACGGCGTCTGCGCGCCCCCTGCTCGAACGCATCCGAGCACCCCGCACCGGCCTGGGCCGACCTCGATGCCGACCTGACCACGTCATGGCCGACAAGGCCTACAGCTCACGCGGGTTCCGCGCCTACCTGCGTCAACGTGGGATCGGATCCACCATTCCGGAGAAGAACGACCCGAAACGGCACCGCCGGAACCGAGGCCGTCGTGGGGGCCGACCGACAGGCTTCGACAGCGAGATCTACCGCCGCCGCAACACGGTCGAACGCTGCTTCAACCAGCTGAGGCATCGCCACCCGCTACGAGAAGACCGCCACGTCCTACGAAGCGGCGGTCACACTCGCGTCGCTCCTGCTCTGGGCAAGACCGATTTGAAGACGGACCTTGGTTGCGCACACATGGCCTGCTGCCCGTCGTTGGGCGGATGTCCTGTCTCACTGCGGGTTGGCCGATCTCGCCGAAGATTGACCAGTGTCTTCCGATCAGCGCAGGCGGGTTAGTCGCAGTAGAGCTTCGTTGCGGACATCGGGGTCTCTGTCCGCTGTCAGGGTCCGAAGTTGCGCGATCATCTCTTCGCCGTCCGGTCCGGTCGTCCAGCGTGGGTCGCAGTCGAGTTCCGCAGCGAGCTGGTCGGCGGTTCCTTGGTCAGAGGCGACTGCACGGGCAGCGAGCACTGCTCGTAGGCCGGACAGATCTCTCCGGGCCAAGAGAGCTATCGCAGTAGCCGAGGTCACGCCGGTGTCCTGAGCGTCGAGCAACAGACGGTGCAGGACACCGGCGACACTCTCAATCTGCGGAGCTGCCGCCAGATGTCGTCCTGCGGCGGCCCTCTCAGACCAGGACGGCGATTCCGCTGCGGCGATCGCGTCGCGAAGCTCTTGCTTGGTGAAGTCTTCCACGCCACCAGGTTGCCAGCGAAAGGTCTCGATCACGCTTCGTTGAGACGACACCGTGGCGGTCCATCTTCGGTGAGATTGGTCAACCCTCCGCGAGACAGGACAGCGGAAGGGTGTGGAGCGTCGCCGCCGGCTGGTGGAGCACGGTTCAACGAACGATCGCGCCATTGCAAGCTGAACTGGGTGGACCCGACGAGATCGCGATCACGCCGGGCCGTAGTGGCGTGGGTCCGGGCATGGCCGAACCGTCCCCGAGAAGCCATGACTCCCACTTCCCCGGGGACGGTTCGGTGCCCGGGGTTAGTTCCAGAAGCCCGCGTGGACTTCGCGTGCCTGCGGGAGGGGGGTGGGGCCGGTGACGGGGACGGCGCGCTGGCACGCCTGGAAGCCGTCCGGCATGGCAGGGTCATGAGGGCCGTGGCCGGGTCTTCCTCGTTGGGGCTGGCCAGGTTGAGGAGTTCGTCCTCGCCCAGCGCGTAGACGACGCGGCCGATGTTGCTCCGGAAGATGGCGCCGGAGGACGGTGCCCTCACCACCGGGACCGGGGCTGGTCTCAGACGGCAGCCGGTACGGTCTCCTCGGCCTTGGCCTCATCCGGGGGCACGGGGGTGGCCTCAGTTACGGGCCAGGTGTAGAACACCGTGCCCTGCTGGCTGACCCTCTCGAGCTCGCCCTTCTTCACGAGACTCTGCAGGGCATTACGGATCGTCTGGACTGAGGTTTCCCGCTCGGGGTGCGTCGCTTCGAACTCGCTCTGGATCTCGCTGACCTTCTTGGGTTCGCCGGGCTGCTGGGACAGGATCGCGCCAAGGAGCTGGCCAAGGGTGGGCCCAGCCGTCGCGGGGTGCTTGGCTACATCAGTTGCGGTCATCGGGGCAGCCGTCTGCTTGGTGGCCACGGGCTTCTTCGCAGGCGTGGCCCCGGCCTTGGCTGTGGCCTTCTTGGCGGCCGTCTTCCTGGGTGCGGTCGACTTCTTCACCGGAACCGCGTCGGCAGCGGTCTTCGCTGTCCTCGGAGCCGGCACGGCCGCCGCATCTGTGCCTGCGCCGACCGCGGGAGTGCTGCGTGCGGTCTGGACAGGCGCCGGTGTCGGTGCCGGCTCAGGACCGACATCCTGCGGAGTGTCCGCGAGCGCCGCGGTGAGCCACTTCTCCTCCCCCTGGAGCTTGCTCAGACGCTCGGTGAGGATCGCCTGCTCGGCCTGGTTGGCTGCGAGGGCGGCGGCCAGGTGGTCCGTGTACTTGCTCTGGGTCGGGGTGCTGACCGGCTCGTTTGCCACTATGGTCCACGCTCCTTCTGGAGGGATGTGCGTTGATCCGGGATGCTACTCGGCGCAGGCCGGGGCCGGTGGGCGTATCGCCCCAGCTCACGCCGGAACGGTCGGGCCTAGCCCCGGGACTCCCAGCCGAGGCGGAGTACGGCGAGGTCGTCGGTGTGTCTTCCGGCGTTGAGCGCCCTGGTCTGGCGGATGAGGCTGTCCAGGTGCGCTGCTGGGTCCGCGGACGGTGTGGTGTTGATCAGGGGCAGGAGCCCCTCGATGCCGAGCCGGCCGTCGGCGTCGCCGTTGTGCCCTTCGGTGAGGCCGTCGGTGTAGAGGGTGAGCGCTCCGCTCTCCGGAAGCGGAATGAGAGTGGCGGGCCAGTCGCGGTGGCCGGGCATGATGCCGAGCGCGATTCCGTGCTCGGCGGGCACCTCCCGGGTCCCCTCCGCGGTGGTGAGGAGCGGTTCGTGGTGCCCGGCCAGGTGGAGGGTGGCGGTGGCGGCCTTCTGGTCGAGAGTGAGGAGCGTGCAGGTGGCGAACAGCGGCTGGGCGCCGCGCTCCGCCACCAGCAGGCGCTCCATCAGGTGCAGCAGATCGGTGCCGCGGTGGCCGGCCAGGACGAGCGAGCGCCAGGCGATGCGCAGGCAGACGCCGAGGGCTGCGGCATCGGGACCGTGGCCGCTGACGTCGCCGACGACGGCGTGCAGCAGCCCTCCGTCGCCCTCGACGACGTCCAGGAAGTCGCCGCCGAGCAGGGCCTGTTCGGCGCCGGGCAGGTAGCGGGTGGTTACCACGATGGCCGAGGTGTCGAGGAGGGGCCGGGGCAGCAGGCCCCGTTCCAGACGGGCGTTCTCCTCGGCGCGCAGCCGGGCCGACTGGGCTTCGGCTGACGCGCGCTCGGTGTGGCTGCGGTAGACGGCGTAGCGGACGGTGCGGCGCAGCAGGTCGGCTTCGACCTTGCCCTTGACGAGGTAGTCCTGGGCGCCGGCGGCCATCGCCTCGGAGCCCGCTTGTTTCTCGGACAGGCCGGTCAGCACGATCACCGCGGTGTGCGGGGCCATGGCGCGGACGGTGGTGACGGCGTCGGTGCCCGACACGTCGGGCAGGTGCAGGTCGAGGAGGATGCAGTCGACGGTGCGGGCCGTGAGAGCCGCGTGGGCGTCGGCCAGCGAGGTGCTCGTGGTGAGCTCGAAGCGCAGCTCGGTGTCGTGGAGGAGCTCCTCGACGAGCAGGGCGTCGTCCTCGTCGTCCTCTATGAGGAGGATGCGGTAGACCGGTTCGGTCACGGCTGGGCCGCCGGTGTGGGGGAGGGTCGCGGTCACGGCGCCGGCTCCGCGGCGGCCCGGGTCGCTTCCGCGATGGTCGACGGGGCCGGGGGCGGTTCGGGAGCGAGGGTGAAGGTGATGCGCGTCCCGTCCCGGTACTCCGGGTCGACGGCGATGGTACCGCCGTGGAACTCGACGATCTTCTTGCACATCGCCAGGCCGATTCCGCTGCCTGGATAGACGTCCTTGGTGTGGAGCCGCTGGAAGATCACGAACACTTTGTCGGCGTACTCGGGCTCGATCCCGATGCCGTTGTCGGTCACAGTGAACCGCCACAGCTCCCCTTCCCGGACCGCACCGACACGGATCTCCGGTGCCAGGTCCGGGCGGCGGAACTTGACCGCGTTCCCTATCAGGTTCTGCCAGAGCATGCCCATCTGGGTGGGATCGGCGACCAGGGCAGGCAGCGGATCGTGCGTGATCGACGCGCCCGACTCCTCGATGCCGAGGCTCAGCGCGGACAGGGCCCGTTCCATGACCGGTTCGAGGTCGACCTTCTCGGCATCGTGGTGGACGCGGCCCACCCGGGAGAAGTCGAGGAGGTCGTTGATCAGGGTCTGCATCCGGTTGGCACCGTCGACGGCGATGGCGATGTACTGGTCCGCCTTGGCGTCGAGCTGCCCTCCGTAGCGCCGCTGGAGCAGCTGCGTGAAGCTGGAGACCTTGCGCAGCGGCTCCTGCAGGTCGTGGGAGGCCACGTACGCGAACTGCTCCAGCTCGGCGTTGGAACGCTGGAGGTCGGCGGTCTGGGTGTCCAGGCGCCGCCGGGCCTCCTCGCTGAAGGCCAGCTCGCGCACGAGCTGACGGCGCATGAAGTCGATCTCGTCGCTCAACCGCCGCAGGTCCGCCGGACCGGCCGAGTTGATGGGGTGGTCGAAGTCACCTCCGGCGACGGTGCGGGCATCCGCCCCCAGCTGCTCCAGCGGCTGGTTGATTCCGCGGCGCAGCCCTTCGAAGACGAGGCCGGCCAGGAGGGCGATCACGGCCGCGATCGTCGCGAACAGCCAGTTCCGCAGCCTCATGGTGGTGGCGAGGTCGGCTCGGGTCCGGTCCCGCTCTGTGAACAACCGTTCCTGCTGGTCGGCCAGGGCCTGACGCAGGGCGTCGAAAGACGTCTTGGCCTCCGCGGCGCGTGCGGTGGCCAGGGACGAGGGCGCCCCGGAGGGTGAGGCGGCGACCGGGCGGGCGATCCTCTCCTGCCACGTGGAGGCCGCATCCTGGACCGCCTTCAGGCCCGCGAGCGCGCGGCCGTCGTTGCCCAGGAGCCGCCCGAGCTCCGCGGCGTACGCGTCCTGATCGGTGAGCCCCTGCTGATAGGGCTGGAGGAACTCCGAGGTCCCAGTGAGGCTGTAGCCGCGGATGCCGGTCTCCTGGTTGAGGAGGGCCGATTCCAGGCGGAAGGCAGTGGTCAGCGCGGGCGCCCGCACGTCCACGAGTTCCTCGCTGATCGACGCCGTACGCCCCAGCACCCACGCCCCGGTCATACCGAGCAGGGCCAGCACCGTCAGCGAAGCGGCGACCCCGACGCGGAGCCACCGCCGGGTCGTCCACGCGGAGAACCTCCGCCCACCCGACGGTGTCGACATGCCGGTCATCCTCTGATTCCCCTCCCGAGACAGCCGCCTTGAACAGGCGCAGCGCACACTGTAGAGCGCCTTGACAACAATTGTTGTCGCATACCGGATCAGGGCCTAGGGTGCGGGGTATGCCAGGCACCAACTTCCACCTGCGGACCACCCCGAAGGAGACGGCCGCCGTCGCCGACGCGGCCGTGGCCGCCCTCGCCCGTCGCCTGGCCCTCGGTCTGCAGAAGGACCTCTCCGACCCTGCGGCGGACGACCGCGCCCAGGCCTTGGCACGCCTGCATGTACTCGACCACCTTCAACGGGCCGTGGAACGACTGCAGCGCGGCGTGGCCTCGGACGCCGCGCGTGCGGGAGCCGGATACCCCCAAATCGGCCGCGCATGCGGCATGACCCGCCAGGGAGCCCGCCGCCGCTGGCCCGGGCTCTTCAATCACACCGACAATGCACCCACGGAGCAGATGACGATGAACGACCCCGCCCGACCGTTCGATGTGCTGCTCGTGGAAGACGACGTCGCGGACGCCATGCTCATCGAGGAGGCGCTCTCCGAGCGCGGGGCCCGCAATCTAGTCCAGGCCACCGACGGCGTCGCCGCCCTGGAACACCTGCGCGACCCCGACAGCCCGCGCCCCGACCTCATCGTGCTCGACCTGAACATGCCCCGCATGAACGGCCGCGACCTGCTGCGCATCCTGAAGAACGACGCCGACCTCCAGACCATCCCCGTCGTCGTCCTCACCACCTCCTCCGCACCCGACGACGTCGTCGGCGCCTACACCAGCCACGCCAACGCGTACGTGACCAAGCCGGTCAACCTGGCGGAGTTCGAGCAGGCCGTCCAGAGCATCGATTCCTTCTATCTGGACACCGCCACGCGCCCGCGGCGCGCCTGACTGGCCGCCTCGCCGTCCGTTGAGGGCTTGGCGCAGTTCGCGTACGGCGAGGCGTCGTGCGCGGGGGCGGAGCCGGGCGGCGGTGCGGCGCAGCTCGCCCAGGGCCTGACCGCAGCCGAGGGTGGCGGCGAGGCGGAGTGCAGCCAGGCCCGTGGTGGCGGCCTGGTCGGGCTCGCCTGCGGAGGCGAGCGCGCCAGAGAGCTGCCGACATGTCCGGGGCGCTCCAGCTCGATGCTCGGGCGCCGTCGAACTGGAAGCGCTTCACCGCGTTGTTCTGCACGTCCAGGGCGTAGGACCGGAACACCGGGTCGTCCCGGCATGTGGCGTTCGGGCCGGTGCGTCGTGACGTCGAGTTTTTGGCGTTCGCCCTAGAGTGCGGGCGTGAGCCCCGAGTCGGATGCTGCCAGGCCCCCTTCTGGAACCGCCCGTAGATCGCGCAGGCGGAAATTGCTGGCTACGGGCGCGGCAATTCTGACTGCTGTGGTCGTCTCCCTCGTGACGGGGGGAGCGCAAGAGGGACTGACGTGGCTCAAGAACCGGATCTTCCCCCCGCCACCGGTGCTTGGCGTGGAGATGCGCATGACGGACCCCTGGAACGAATGCGAGGGCGGTAACGGGTACGTCTTCCCCCAGGCTCCCTCGGAACTCGGCGAGTTCCTCCACTCCAAGGGCAGTGAAGACCCGGAAACCGCCCGTGCCCTCCAGGGAAAGGGCGCAGTGGCCGGGGAGTACGTGATCGTCGAGCTTACTCTGCAGCCCAGGGAAGAGACGCCCGTCTCCGTGGAGTCGGTGAGGGTCAACGTGAAGGAGACGCTGGACCCTGTTCCGATCGGCTCCCACCTCCACCACTACGGCCAGTGCGGCGGGGTCGACGCCAGGACATTCCTGTTCGATCTCGACAGGTCTCCGACAGCCCACACCGTAATCGGTAACCCCCATGTGGGAGGAGACCAGCAATTCTCCAAACTGCCGGCCGAGCCTGAACCCGGAAAGACCATGAAGCTGTACGTGGTTCCCTACGGGCTCCGCCACGGATACCGCTTCACCCTGACTCTCGAATGGGTAGAACACGCGAAACGCCGGACGAAGGAGATCGACAACCATGGGCAGCCCTTCCTGATCATGCCGTCGATCCGCGGCCACAACTACTACACGTATGGGAACCCGGGCGAGCAGTGGAAGAAGACAGGCGACAGCCAACCCTGGTTCCTCAACCCTCTTCTTCGCTCCTCCCCAACTCCTTCCGCCGCACCCAGCGAGGAGCCGACCCCGCCCTCAACCTGACGGAGCACGGCAGGTCGAGGGCGCCGAGGCCCGGACGACGACCAGGCCCCCGCCGATCGGGCGTCCACCGTCACCGACCGGCCCGGCTGCCCGGCTGCGGCCCGGCCCGCCTGGTGAGTTCGTGTGCGCACTGCCAGCTACTGAGGATTTCAGGGTGGGGTCGGAGCTGGATCCTGCGTAACTCGCGGCGGAGTTTGCGGTCGAGGACGTCGGGGGTGTCGAAGGTGTTGAGGTTGTCCCAGACCACCACGATGGGCCGCCGAGCTGGATACGGGCCCTCACCAGCAGGTCGCGGTAGTCCTGCCAGGAGAAGCCGGTCAGGGTCGAGTTGACCCGGCTGCTGGTCAGGGACACGAGTTCGGAGGTGCCCAACGCGGCGCCGATCTGAAGCGCGGCGGCGCGCCCGCGCCGTGGACGGTGGTGACGAATCCCAGGGGGTACGGCGCAACCAGGCGGCCACGGTCAAGAGCGCGCTCCAGATCATGGCGTCCATGGGGATCGACGACCCGCGGGGCCTGCGCCCCCACATGCTCCTGCACCGGGTGGACCCGCACACCGTCCGCTCCTATGCCGAACTCCACGAATGGCTCACTGCCGGACAACTGCTCGCATCACCGCCCGACGACTGGGCATCCGACTGGACGGCGGCCGACCCGGACCGCTTCACCCACTGACCCACCCCCACTCAACCTGGTGGCTCCCGTACGGAAAGAACCGCGCGGGACCGCCCGGGGCCGCACCCGACCGGAGGGCACTCCCGTGGCACGCACCGTCGCCCAAGGCATCGTCGACACGCTCAAGGAACTCGGCGTCCAGCACGTCTTCGGTGTGGTCGGAGACGCCCTGAACCCACTGACCGACGCGATCCGCACCACGAAGGGGGTGGACTGGGTCGGCTGCCGGCACGAGGAGGCCGCGGCCTTCGCCGCCGGAGCCCAGTCCCAGCTCTCGGGAACCCTCGGGGTGTGCGCGGGCACGGTCGGACCGGGCTCCGTACACCTGCTCAACGGGCTCTACGACGCGGCCAAGAGCCGGACCCCGGTCCTCGCCATCTGCGGCCAGGTACCGCTCTCGGAAATCGGCAGCGACTACTTCCAGGAGGTCGACAACGACCTGCTCTTCCGGGACGTCGCCGTCTACCGGGCCA
The DNA here is from genome assembly GCF_042880975.1 of Streptomyces sp. NPDC058289. Classification (NCBI taxonomy): domain Bacteria; kingdom Bacillati; phylum Actinomycetota; class Actinomycetes; order Kitasatosporales; family Streptomycetaceae; genus Streptomyces; species Streptomyces sp. NPDC058289. The sequence continues at coordinate 2,310 of NZ_JBHVYI010000088.1, read as the reverse complement.
CCGTCACCTCCCCGGACCAGATGCCGCGCATGCTGGAGTCCGCCGTACGCGCCGCCGTCAGTCAGGGCGGGGTCGCCGTCCTGACCGTCCCCGCGGACCTCGGCGACCAGGAGCTCGGCGACGACCGCCCCGGCCGCCTCGCCCTCGACCAGCCCGTCACCCGCCCCGACGATACGGCCCTCGCCGAGGCCGCCGAACTCCTGAACTCCGCCTCGCGCGTGACCCTGCTGGTCGGCCGGGGGGCGCGCGGGGCCCGTACCGAAGTGCTCCGTACCGCCGAGCTCCTCGCCGCTCCCATGGTGCTCACCCTCAAGGCGAAGGAGGGCTTCGAGGGGGAGGACAATCCCTTCCAGGTGGGCCAGACCGGCCTGATCGGCAACCCGGCCGCCGCCCACGCGCTCGACCGTGGCGACGTACTGCTGATGTTGGGCACCGACTTCCCCTACCGGGACTGGTACCCGAAGGACTGCAAGGTGGTCCAGGTGGACAAGCGCGAGGAGCACCTGGGGCGCCGGATCCCCTTGGACACCGGCCTGACCGGGGACGTGGGCGCGACGCTGCGGGCCCTGCTGCCGCTGCTGGAGCAGGCTGTGGACCGGAGCCACCTGGAGGACGCGCGGGAGCGGTTCGCGCACTGGCAGGAGGGCCAGCAGCGGTTGGCCGACCCGGCCCACGACCGCCGCCGGTTCGGCAGGATCCGGGCCGCACTGGACAACCGGGAACACGGGATCCGCCCCGAAGCGCTGGCCGCTGCGGTGGACTCCTGCGCCGCCGAGGACGCGGTCTTCACCTCCGACACCGGCATGGCCACCGTCTGGGCCTCCCGCTTCCTGACCATGCGCGGCGACAGGCGGCTGATCGGCTCGTACAACCTCGGCTCCATGGCCAATGCCATGCCTCAGGCCCTCGGGGCCCAGCTCTGGGCGCCCGAGCGCCAGGTCGTTGCCCTCTGCGGGGACGGCGGTATGAGCATGCTGCTGGGCGACCTCATGACGATCAGGACCTACCGGCTGCCGGTGAAGCTCGTCGTCTTCGACAACCGCCGCCTGGGCATGGTCAAACTCGAGCAGGAGCAGGTGGGCCTGCCCGAGTTCGGCACGGAACTCGACAACCCCGACTTCGCCGCGGTCGCCACCGCGCTCGGCATCACGGGCATCCGCGTCACCGACCCGGCCGATCTGCACGACAGCGTACGCAGGGCGTTCGCGACTCCGGGACCGGTCCTGCTGGACGTCCTGACCAACCCGGAGGAGGTGGCCGTACCGGCGAAGCCGACGGCCGGCCAGGGCTGGGGCTTCGCCGTGGCCAAGGTCAAGGAGATCCTCCCGGGCGGAGAGGGCTGAGCTGTCCGTTCGCGGGTAACCGCGCAACACGCGAGCGAGTACGAGTAGAGCTCGAGGGAACGCGAAGGAAGGGCACCCCGATGACGATGGCAGGGATACGCGGCGACACGTCCGTCCCCACCGCACAGGAGCTCCGCCGGCAGGTCACCCGTACCTGCAAGGAGCTCGGACGGACGGTCACGGCGCTGGCCTCCAAGGCGGAGCAGTCCGCCGCCTCCAACAAACAGGTCGCACAGGTCACCGACCGGCTACGGGACACGGCCGCGCAGGTCGGCCACCAGCTCGGCCACCTCGTGGACGAGACGGACCTCGACTCCGTACGGGGCAAGGCCGGCCGGGCGGTGACCGCGGCCCGCAGCAACCGCACCGCGCTGCTCACGGCCGCGGGCGTACTGGCCGTCCTGCTCATCCGCCGGACCCGGCGGGCACGACGCGCGACGCTGACCCTCGGGGACGGCGGAGCCTGAACCGACCGTGCCCGCCCCGGGGTGGGCACGGTCGCGTGGACTCCTGCTGTTTGAAACGGGCTTCACGGGTCAGACGGGAAACGATTCTGCACATGCGTGTGAGATCCGTATTTGCGTTTGATCCGATGGAGGTTCCGAGGGTGGGAAACGTGCCGCGTCTGCCCGGTCGTGCCGAGCACCACTGGTTGTGGCAGGAGGAGGCCGCCTGCCGGGAGCTGGGTTCGCGGCTGTTCTTTCACCCCGCGGGCGAGCAGGGCCGGAACCGCGAACGGCGGGACGCGGCCGCCCGGGAGGTGTGCGCCCTGTGCCCGGTGCAGCGCGACTGCCTGCGGCACGCGCTGAAGGTGGGGGAGCCGTTCGGGGTCTGGGGCGGCCTCAGCGAGCGCGAGCGACGCCGGCTCGGTGCCGCGGAGGCGGAGCGGTCGGCGCTGACGTCCACCGCTTGACCCAAGCCGACTGCCCAGAAGTACGGCGGGAATGGGTGCGGCCCCAGGATGTGC